>NZ_JANION010000165.1:0-5117 GCF_024610815.1 Mixta sp. | reverse complement strand
GCTTCATCATCGCTGATTTTTTCTGGCTGCTGATAGTTTTGATGCTGCGGTTCAGCTTCTTGGCGATTTCCGTTACCAGGAAGCCTTCAGCGAACAGGCGCAGAACCTCGCTCTCTTTCGGCGACAGGCGCTTATCGCCATAGCCGCCCGCGCTGATTTTCTCCAGCAGCTTGGCCACGCTTTCCGGGGTATATTTCTTCCCTTTCTGCAGTGCCGCCAGCGCTTTTGGCAGGTCGGTCGGCGCGCCCTGTTTCAGCACGATGCCTTCAATATCCAGATCCAGCACGGCGCTGAGGATTGCCGGGTTATTGTTCATGGTCAGAACAATAATCGACAGATCGGGATAGTGGCGCTTGATATATTTGATCAGCGTAATGCCGTCGCCATATTTTTCGCCAGGCATGGAGAGATCGGTAATCAGGACATTAGCGTCCAGTTTGGAAAGGCTGTTAATCAGTGCTGTCGAGTCTTCAAACTCACCAACTACGTTGACCCATTCAATTTGTTCAAGAGATTTACGAATGCCAAACAGAACGATTGGATGGTCATCGGCAATAATTACGTTCAAATTATTCATCTTATTGGTTACCTTGCTGCAGCAGTTCGTTGACATAGGCGTCAATGTCACTGGTGGTATTTTTGATGTTTAAATCGTCACTCGTTTTAATTTGCTGTTCCAGCTTTTCACAAAGCTCCTTGCCGGGCGCCAGATTTAGCATGGCAAATACCCCTTTCAGGCGATGTGCCGTCTGAGCAAGCGTCGCGTAATCCCTGTTCGACGCCTCAGTATACAGTCTCTCAACATCTTCCGGTACTGTCTCGACAAATAGCTGGTAGTAACCGCCGCTTAACATTGGGGCGGACTCTTCCGCGTCATCTTCCTCCATGATCGACATATCCTGTGAGAGTTGCTTCTCAATCAGCTGCAACAGCGCGTCCTGCAGAGCGCTACTGAGGTTAAAATTAACCCGGTACTGCTGTTCATTCAGAGCGGTAAAGCCCAGTTCATTATCCGTCAGCAACAGCGACCAGCCGGAAAGGCGCGCCGGATCGTCGGTGATCAGGATATCGTGCGTCAGGCCGGCTACGCGTTCGTCCGGCGTAATGCACTTCGCGCCCCAGTTTTCCAGCTGATGGGTCACGATCTTACGGATGTCATCGACGGCGATGTCGATAAGCATGGTGACATCTTCCAGCAGCTTCTCTTCCTGCTGCTGTTGATGTTCAGGCGGCACGTGCAGCAGAATGCTGTAGCGCGTGCCGATTTCAGGCCGCGCCACGATCTCCAGCTGCCCGCCCATCTGTTTGCACAGCTGGCGGCAGAGGAAAAAGGCGAGCCCCGAAGCCTGGCCGAAGCGATCCCCGGAGGTTTCGCCGAGGAACGGGAAATCGTTATTGCCCAGCTCATCGCGCGTCAGCCCCGCGCCGGTGTCGACGATCTGAATATTAAGCCGATCGGGACGGTCGGCGGGCGAATCGACTTCCACTGAAATCTTGCCCCAGCTGGTGGTGGTCAGCGAATAGTGCAGCAGGGTAGAGAGCACCTTATAGATGGCGCGGCTGTCGCCGAAGCGCATCTCGTCGCTGTTCAGATGGTTGCGCACCAGCAGCGTCAGCCCTTTGCGGCGCGACAGCGGCAGCAGCTCCAGCGTCAGCCTGTCGAGAAGCTCCTGCAAATTAAACGAACTGGCGTCCGGCGCCCAGTCGTGGGTCTCCAGACGATTCAGCAGCACGATATCATCCACCAGACGCGCCAGCGCCTGGCTGTTTTCCAGCGCGTCCAGCGCCTGGGCGTCGTCGCTGGCGTCGCTCAATGCCTGCAGCTGCGTCACCACCTCCTGTAACGGACGATGCAGCGCGTGACCCAGATTTTGCATCAGCTGCTGACGCAGCTGATGGTTGCGATCCAGCACCTGCTGCGCCTTCTGTAACTTCTTATTCACCAACAGCTCGCGATCCTGATCGCGCATCATAAACAGCTGCGTATGCGGCGAATGTTGGCTGCGGGCGTGACGGATCTCATATACCTCGTTATTCACCGTCGCCTGCAACACGCCCTGATGCTGATCGGACATATTGACGATCTTTTGCAGATTCAGATGCGGCAGCAGATGCTCGGCGATTTTGTTGCTGATGATGGTGCGGTTGCTGGCGAAATCATAGACCAGCAGACCGACCGGCAGGCTGGCGACAATCTCTTCATTGAGCATGCGCAGTGAATCCAGCTCGGCGCTCTTGTTTTCGCCCGGCCGCAGCGACTGCTGACGCAGCAGAAACAGCCCCGCCAGCGACATCAGCAGCAACAGCAGGTCAGCCAGCAGCGGCCACATCAGGTTGCGCAGCGTATCCCAGGCGAGGGTGCTGAGCGGAATGCGGTAGATCAGCTGTAGCGGCGTGCTGGGCAGCGACGCGGCGATCTCCACGTTCGGGTTGTTAAACGTAATGCGGGTATTCAGCATCTCGTCGTCGCTTTCCACCGGAGCGGTCAGCGTCGCGTCCTGCTTCAGCTGGAAATTCTCCATTGGCATATTGTGCGGGATCAGATCGTTGATCGGCATATCAAACGCCACCACGGTGGCGAGATGACCCGGCTGATTAAAGGTGGTGCGCACGGTAAAGTAGTGATCGTTTTGCCAGGCGAAACGGCGCAGCGGCGAAAAGCTTTCCCGCTCATCCAGCGCGTTCGCCTGTTGCAACATCTCGGTACGGCGCGCCTCGACGATATTGCTGATGGCGCTCTCTTTATAGCGCGTCGCCATATCTTTCAGCGGCAGGGTAGAGATCAGGATCAGGCTGTTATCCTGTCCGTTAAGAAAATACATCGACCAGGTGCTGTTTTCCGCGCCCCAAAGCGTATCCAGATAGTTAGACATGCGCAGCGTCATATCCAGCGTGCTGCTGTCGTGCGAACCGAAAATCAGCGCTTCGGTTTTACGGCGCGTTTTTTCCAGATAGTAAACGTCGGGACGCAGGCGCGTCTCCTGCAGGCTGGCCGAGGGCACGCTGCCCGCGGCGCTGGCCGCCAGATTCTCATAAATCTGCCAGGTGGCGAAACGATAGGTATCAATGCGTTTCTGCATCGCATGAGTGATATCCGCCATCGCATAGCGTTTCTCCATCAGCCAGGCATTAACCGCGTTATGCACCATAAAGCCCAGCGCCAGCAACAGCAGCAGGATAAACATGACGAAGAAACGCGTAACGTTGCTGGAGGATAAAGGAAACTTGTACATCATAGTGAGAGGGAGCACCTGATCATTTAACGTGTCACCAGCCGTGCGCTGGCAGCAACCGCCACCAGGAGAACCACGATGGCCGCGAAAGCGGTCACCAGACTAAATCCGTGAGCCACAAAACCAATTAACGCCGGACCTGCCAGAATACCGGCATAACCGATAGTTGTCATGGCTGAGATAGCAAGATTTACCGGCATGTCGGTCTGACGACCGGCGGCGCTAAATAAAATCGGTACCGTATTCGCCGCGCCGAAACCGATCAGTAAAAAGGAGAGAAGCGCGACGGCGACGTTATCCACGCTAATCAGCAGCAGCACGCCGAGCGCCGCGCACAGGCAGCCGCCAGCCAGTACCGCGCTGTTGCTGAAGCGGCTCACAATGCGATCGCCGGTAAGCCGTCCAATGCTCATGGCGACCGAGAAAACGGCGTAGCCAAGACCCGCCTGCGCTGCGGGCATCGCGCGTTCCTGCGTCAGCAGCAGCGCGCTCCAGTCCAGCACCGCGCCTTCGGTCAGAAACAGGATAAAACAGAGCAGGCCAAGGAACAGCACCCAGCCGCGCGGCGCGACAAACAGCGGCGTATCGGGCTGGTGCATCCGCTCCGTCAGCAGCCAGCGCTGACTGCCGAGCAGCAGCAGCGCCAGCAGCAGCAAAATCACCAGCACTGACTGCAACGGCGACAGGCCGAGCCAGAGCAGGGCGCTGACCAGCCCGGCGCCCACAATGCCGCCTACGCTGTAAAAACCGTGAAAACCGGACATCATGGTGCGTTCCGATGCCTTTTCCACCTCCACTGCCTGAATATTCATCGCCACGTCCAGCGTGCCGATAGCGGCGCCGAACAGCATCAGCGCGATCGCCAGCATCACCGGCGAGGAGAGGGTGGCCATCAACGGCAGCAGCACCAGAAGCAGCGCGGACGAGGTAAGGATTATCCGCTTGCAGCCCTGTTTGCCGACCAGCGCGCCGGTCAGCGGCATGGCGATCAACGATCCCGCGCCCAGGAACAGCAGCAGACCGCCCAGCGCCGCGTCGCTGACGGCCAGACGATCTTTCGCGTAGGGCACCAGCGGAGCCCAGGTGGACATGCCGATGCCGGCCACCAGAAAAATCATTCGGGTCGCCATCTGAGCGGCGGTCTGGCTTTTCAGCGGTTGTCCTGCTTCTGCCGACGTCATAAAGTGTTTTCCGTAATGCGCAAAGGGGTTCCTTTTTAACACAGAATAAGCTGGCAGAGCAGCGTTTCATCGGGAAGAGGGCGGCTACGGCCGTTCTGCGCCAGCAAGCTTATTAAACGATAAAACAGGGGTTGTTAATCAGTTTTCGCCGCCGGAGCGCTTTTTCAGGAAAGTTCCTGGCTAAAAGTCGCAAAATCAGGCGCGTCACCTCGCCATAAGGCAAATTAAGGATAATGGCATTTCTGCGAAAGCGCCTGTTAAAGGTGAATGAAAACCGCGCCGAGGGCAGCAGAACCCCAGACGGCAGATTGTAGCAGTGTTCTGCCGCATACAGGCACGATCGCTTTCCTCAGGCTGCGCTTGTACTCAACAACGGGGCCGACGCGCCCCGTTTTTTACTGGTCGCCCGACGAAGCCCGCTTATTCCACACGATGTTGCCGATTTATTCAGCGTCGCCGTATTTTTCACCTACGGCTAAAGAGCGCGGGAAGCGCTGATTGAGGGAGTCGGCTACGCCAGAAACCGTGTTTTAGCCCCCAGGTTAATTCCTAAATATTCCCGCTGCGTAACAGTCAAAGACGGCACAGTGTTAAGCGGCAACTCTGCTTAACAAGGACAGCGGCGCTTCGCGCGCAGACAGCGTGATATCAGGCGCTTATCCAGCGTGCATGTAAAAAAAAGTAAAAGTGCGCTGCCCCATTC
>NZ_JANION010000147.1:0-29646 GCF_024610815.1 Mixta sp. | reverse complement strand
TAACAATACGTTAGTATTTTTGCGCACAAAGTTATCCACAGGTGATAAACACTGGCCCTGCGCAATTTCCCTGAGCTGTCGCTAAACTTCCGTCCAGGTTATTTCATTTTTGTCCGTATGATGTGGCATCCTTATGCCCATACCAACGATCATCCTGGAACGTGAAAACTATGGCCCAAATCGCAGAAAACCCTTTGATTCTGGTAGATGGATCTTCCTACCTTTATCGCGCCTATCACGCTTTTCCTCCGCTGACGAACAGCGCTGGCGAGCCGACCGGCGCGATGTATGGCGTCCTCAATATGCTGCGTAGCTTACTGTTACAGTACAAACCCAGCCATGTCGCCGTAGTGTTTGATGCAAAAGGCAAAACGTTCCGTGACGAACTGTTTGAGCATTACAAATCCCACCGTCCGCCCATGCCGGATGATCTGCGGGCGCAAATTGAGCCTCTGCATAATATGGTGCGCGCGATGGGGCTGCCGTTGCTGGCGGTATCAGGCGTAGAAGCGGATGACGTGATCGGCACGCTGGCTCTGCAGGCGGAACAGCAGGGGCGCGCGGTGCTGATCAGTACCGGCGACAAAGATATGGCCCAGCTGGTTACGCCGAACATCACGCTTATCAACACCATGAACAACGCCATCCTTGGTCCGGACGAGGTTAAGGAAAAATATGGCATCCCGCCTGAACTGATTATCGACTTCCTTGCGCTGATGGGCGATGCCTCCGATAATATTCCCGGCGTGCCTGGCGTGGGCGAGAAAACCGCGCAGGCGCTGTTACAGGGCTTGGGCGGCATTACCACTCTCTATGAAAATCTGGATAAGATCGCCGATCTCAGCTTCCGTGGCGCAAAAACCATGGCGGCGAAGCTGGAGCAGAATAAAGAAGTGGCGCTGCTCTCTTATCAGCTGGCTACCATTAAAACCGATGTGGCGCTGGATGTAGACTGCGAGCAGCTGACGGTCAATGAGCCGGATGTCGAGACGCTGCTGGGTCTGTTCCGTCATTATGAATTCCGCCGCTGGCTGACCGATCTGGAAGAGGGCAAATGGCTTCAGGGACGCAAGAGCAATGTCGGCGCACAGAAAAAGCTGGCGGAAGAGGAGCCAGCGCCGCAGCCAGAAAGCGTCAGCGTGCTTTCTTCTGACGGCTACGTCACTATCCTGGATGAAGCGACTTTCGACAGCTGGCTAAAGAAACTTCAGCAGAGCGAGCTGTTCGCTTTCGATCTGGAAACCGATTCGCTGGACACTCTTACCGCCAACATTATCGGCCTCTCCTTTGCCGTCGCGCCGGGCGAGGCGGCCTATCTGCCGGTGGCGCATGATTACCTGGATGCGCCCGATCAGCTGGATCGCAACGCCGTGCTGGCGCGGCTCAAGCCGCTGCTGGAAGATGAAAAATGTCTGAAAGTGGGTCAGAACCTCAAGTTCGACCGTAGCGTGCTGAAAAACTACGATATCGAGCTGGGCGGCATTAAATTCGACACCATGCTTGAATCCTATATGCTGAACAGCGTGGTCGGTAAGCATGATATGGACAGCCTGGCGTCACGCTGGCTGAACCATAAAACGGTCACCTTCACCGAAATCGCGGGCAAAGGCAAAAACCAGCTGACCTTTAACCAGATCGCGCTGGAGCAGGCGGCGCATTACGCTGCGGAAGATGCAGACGTCACGCTGCAATTGCACCTAAAAATGTGGCCGGAGCTGGAGAAAGAAGCTGGCCCGAAAAAGGTGTTTGAAGAGATCGAAATGCCGCTGCTGACAGTGATTTCACGCATCGAACGCAACGGCGTTTTAATCGACCAGAACATTCTGGCGAAGCATTCTCAGGAGCTGACCACGCGCCTGAAAGAGCTTGAAGAAAAAGCGCATGAGCTGGCGGGCGAGCCGTTTAATCTTTCATCAACTAAACAGCTGCAAACTATTCTGTTTGAAAAGCAGGGGATCAAGCCCACGAAAAAAACGCCGGGCGGCGCGCCTTCTACCAGCGAAGAAGTGCTGGCCGAGCTGGCGCTCGACTACCCGCTGCCGAAAGTGATTCTGGAGCATCGCGGCCTGTCCAAGCTCAAATCGACCTATACCGATAAGCTGCCACAGATGATTAACCCGCGTACCGGCCGGGTGCACACCTCTTATCAACAGGCGGTCACGGCGACAGGGCGTCTCTCGTCGACCGATCCTAACCTGCAAAACATCCCGGTGCGTAATGAAGAAGGGCGCCGTATCCGCCAGGCATTTATCGCACCGAAAGGTTGCCGCATCGTCGCGGCGGATTACTCGCAGATCGAGCTGCGCATTATGGCGCATTTGTCGCAGGATAAAGGGCTGCTTGCCGCTTTTGCCGAAGGTCAGGATATCCACCGCGCGACGGCGGCGGAAGTTTTCGGCGTCAGCGTTGATAAGGTAACCAACGAACAGCGCCGCAGCGCGAAAGCGATTAACTTCGGTCTGATCTATGGTATGAGCGCATTTGGTCTGTCGCGTCAGCTGAATATCAACGCGGGCGAAGCGAAAATCTATATGGATCGCTATTTTGAACGCTATCCGGGCGTGCTGACCTATATGGAAACCACGCGTCAGCAAGCGTCCGAGCAAGGTTATGTTTCTACGTTGGATGGCCGTCGCCTGTGGCTGCCTGATATCAAATCCGCTAACGCCATTCGACGCAAGGCGGCGGAGCGCGCGGCAATCAACGCGCCGATGCAGGGAACCGCGGCGGACATTATCAAGCGTGCAATGATTGACGTCGATGCCTGGCTGCGCCAGCCGGACGCGCCGCAGGTCACAATGATTATGCAGGTTCACGATGAACTGGTATTTGAAGTGCGGGAAGAAGACGTTAAATCCGCCAGCGCGAAAATCCAGCAGCTGATGGAAAACAGTGTGAAGCTGGATGTACCGCTGCGGGTAGATGTCGGCGTAGGCGATAACTGGGATCAGGCGCACTGATGCCGTAAAGACCAGCCTGGCGGCAGCGCGCTTCCGCGACATGCCGTCAGGAACGCCTGATTTTTCTGAAGAAATAAGCCTGTGCTGGCATCATGACGCTCAAACATTTTTTTAGTAATTAAGCTACAGGGATTCACTGTTTATGTGACGGCTGTTAAGAAAAAACAGCAGTTTTATGAAAATTAACTACAAAAAATGCTTTGTCGGTCAGAAAAAATCGGGTAAAGTTTACGGCGTAGGGTACAGAGGTAAGATGTTCTATCTTTCAGACCTTTTACTTCACGTAATCGGATTTGGCTGAATATTAGCCGCCCCAGTCATTCTGTGACTGGGGCGTTTTTTATTGGGCGCCTGCCAGACGGGATGCAGCGCACCCTCCTTCCTTATTCCGCCGGCTCGTCTTTGAGCGGGCTAAACCAGCTATCCAGCTTATCGCGCAGTTTATCGACGCCCATTTTCTTCAGGGAAGAAAAGAGTTCGACCTGCACATCGCCCATAAACGCCATCGATGCTTCGCGCACCATATTGAGCTGGCTCTTACGCGCGCCTGAGGCGAGCTTATCCGCCTTGGTCAGCAGCACCAGCACCGGAATTTGACTCTGCACCGCCCATTCAATCATCTGCTGATCGAGATCTTTCATCGGATGACGAACATCCATCAGGACAACCAGCCCCTTAAGGCATTCCCGCTTTTGCAGATATTCGCCCAGCGCTCGCTGCCATTTGCGTTTCATCTCTTCAGGCACTTCAGCGTAGCCATAGCCCGGCAAGTCGACCAGCCGCGCGCCTTCCGCCACCTGAAACAGGTTGATCAGCTGAGTGCGGCCAGGCGTTTTACTGGTGCGCGCCAGGCTTTTTTGGTTGGTCAATGTATTGAGGGCACTGGATTTACCCGCATTAGAACGGCCTGCAAATGCCACTTCGATACCTTCATCAGCCGGAAGGTGACGAATATCGGGGGCGCTGGTAACGAAGTGTGTGACGTGATAATTCCAGCCTGACAAAATAGAGACTCCTGGAGAGGTCGGTGTGTTGAATGTCGTGATTATACCCTTAAAGCGGGCAAAGCGCTGCCTGGCCAGCTTTATGAAAAACTTTGTAAGATATTTGCCATAGTTATTGCCAGTTATTGACGTTTGTTAGAACTTCGATTTTATTAATTTCTATAAAGTTCAATAAATTAAATAGAGCGATGCCGAATAAGAAAGAATAAATGGCTTATGTATCTTGCCACTTTGAGCAGTTAGTCTAAAGTAATTCACAGAGTTTGGATGGCTCACTTCAGGATGAAGCGCTCAGGGAAGCGGGGAACGCACAGAGCAGGGAAAGGGAAAGGGCGCTAAGGAACGTGCCGTCAGGGAAAAGGAAACGCTCAGGATGAGAGCGAATAGCAAAGGGAAAAACCGGGACGTTGACTGCAAAACGGATTTAAAGGATGGTTATCCTTCTACGGAAGGTACGAAAAAAGGCGACAGGGTGACCTGCCGCCTTTTTTCTTTGTGCGCTTTCTGCTAGATTCCGCCGCAATTCTATACTAAAGAAAACCCCCCGGATAAAAGATCATGAAACCTGCACGTAAGCCACAAACCAGCGCGGCGCCAAAAGTAAAACGTCAATCGCGCGAAGATCAAAATCAGGAAGCGCGCGATCGTAAACGCGACAAAAAGCGTCGCGGACATGCGGCAGGCAGCCGCGCGAACCCCATTGCGCAGCAAAACGGCAAAGGAAATGCTAACAAGGAAAAAGACCCGCGTATCGGCAGTAAAAAACCGGTGCCGTTATTGAAAGAAGGCGTGACGGTCGCTAAGCCGATTAAAAAGGCGCCTGTTCAGCAGAAGCCGCAGATGAGCCCGGAAGACGAGCTGGCGAAGCTGGAAAACGACGAGCGTCTTGATGCGCTGCTGGATCGTCTGGAGAATGGCGAAGTGCTGTCGGCGGAAGAGCAGGCCTGGCTGGATCAAACGCTGGACCGCATTGATGTGCTGATGGAACAGCTGGGCATTGGCATGGATGACGACGACGCAGATGAAGAAGCGGATGAAGATATGTATCGTCTGCTGAAAGGCGAGCGCTAAACGTACCGCGTAATTTGACGGGCGCTGGCGAAAACGCTCGTCCGCTCATTCAGGTATCCCACTATGTTTTGGCCTGGATCAATTATCGCACTCCTGTTGGCGTGTTATCTGTTTTGGCTGTTTGTTAAACTACGCCGCCTGACGCAGCTGAAATCCCGGTTGCGCCGTGCTACCGCTAACCGGCAGCGCCAGGCCTCCCTGCCATTGACGCGGCCCGTAAGGCGTCGTAAATGGAAGGAGTGAACATGTCAATGCCGTTAACCGAGTGGGATCAGGCCCTGATCGAAAAGTATAACTATGCCGGGCCGCGTTATACTTCTTATCCCACCGCGCTGGAGTTTACCGAAGGCTGGAGCGAGGCGGCATTTCAGCAGGCCGCCCGTCGCTATCCCGATCGACCGCTCTCTCTCTATATCCACATTCCTTTTTGCCATCGCCTCTGCTATTTCTGCGGCTGCAACAAGCAGGTCACGCGCCAGATGCATAAAGGCGATCGCTACCTGGATGTGCTGGAGCAGGAGATCCGTCAGCGGGCGGCGCTGTTTGGCGGACGCAGCGTCACGCAGATGCACTGGGGCGGCGGCACGCCGACGTGGCTAAGCAAAGCGCAAATGAGTCGTCTGATGGCGGTGCTGCGGAAATGCTTCAATTTCAGCGCGACGGCTGAGATTTCTATCGAAGTCGATCCGCGCGAAATCGAGCTGGATATACTCGATCACCTGCGCGCGCTTGGCTTTACTCGCCTCAGTATGGGCGTACAGGATTTTAATAAAGTCGTGCAGGAGCGGGTCAACCGCGTGCAGGATGAAGCCTTTATTTTCGCGCTGATCAAGCGCGCGCGCGAACTGGGCTTTACCTCAAGCAATATCGACCTGATCTACGGCCTGCCGATGCAAACGCCGGAAAGCTTCGATTATACGCTGCAAAAAGTGGCAGAGCTGCGGCCCGATCGCTTAAGCGTATTCAATTATGCGCATCTGCCGACGCTGTTCGCCGCCCAGCGTAAAATTAAAGACGACGAACTGCCGGGACCGGCGCAGAAGCTGGTGATCCTGCAACAAACCATCGCCACGCTGACCGCGCAAGGCTATCACTATATCGGCATGGATCATTTCGCCCGCCCGGACGATGAATTGGCCGTCGCGCAGCGCGCCGGCAAGCTGCACCGCAACTTTCAGGGTTACACCACTCACGGCGACACCGATCTGTTAGGAATGGGCGTATCGGCGATCAGTATGCTGGGGGACTGCTACGCGCAGAACCAGAAAGAGCTTAAGGCGTACTACGCCAGCGTAGAGCAACAGGGCAACGCCCTATGGCGCGGCTTAACGCTGAGCGCCGACGACTGCCTGCGGCGCGATGTGATTAAAGCGCTGATCTGTAACTTCGCGCTCTCCTTCGCCGACATTGAGAAGCAAAGCGGCGTGAAATTTACCGAATACTTCGCCGAGGATTTGGCTTTGCTGGCGCCGCTGGCGGCGGATGGGCTGGTGGACGTGCTGCCGGAAGGCTTACAGGTGACGCCAAAGGGACGGCTGTTGATCCGCAATATCTGCATGTGCTTTGACGTTTATATGCGACAAAAAGCGCGGCAGCAGCAGTTCTCGCGCGTTATTTAGCACAGCAAGCAAAAAGGCCGGGAGCGCCGGCCTTTTTGTTAATTAAACAGATTGAGCATCACGGCGCACAGCACAGCCGCCAGCGCGGTCTGCGGCGAATGGCCGATAGCAGCGCCGGTTTCAGCGCTCTGCGAGACCAAATGCATCAGTGATTCAAACATGATAAACCTCCGGGCAACCGCTCAGAATGATACTGAACGGCACCGGCGTGTAAAGAGCGTGCCTGCGAAAAATTGCGCAATAAATAATCTTTTTTACACTTTTTTCGTCTACTCCATTCCCAGCTCTTTTAGCTTACGCGTAAGGGTGTTGCGTCCCCAGCCCAGCAGCCGCGCCGCTTCCTGCTTATGGCCCTGCGTATGGCGCAGCGCGGTGGTCAGCAGAGTGCGTTCCATCTCCGGCTGAGCTTCCGACAACAGGTCTTGATGACCGGATCGCAATGCCCGATCGGCCCACTGCGCCAGTAGCGTGGCCCAGCTGTCCGGCAGCGACTGTACGGCGGGATCGCTGCTGCTGCTTTCAAACAGCTCCGGCGGCAAATCCTGAATGAGGACCTCCTGTCCGGCAGCCATCACCGTCAGCCAACGGCAGGTATTTTCCAGCTGGCGCACATTGCCCGACCAGTGCAGCCGCGTCAACGCCGCCTCGGTTTCAGGGTGCAGGATTTTTGCCTCTACGCCCAGCTCGCGTGCGGCTACCTGCAGGAAGTAGCGCGCCAGCCGTGGAATATCCTCGCGGCGCTCGCGTAGCGGCGGCAAATGCACGCGGATCACATTCAGACGGTGGAACAGATCTTCCCTGAACTTGCCTTCCTGCACGCGCAGCTCAAGATTCTGGTGGGTTGCCGCGATAATCCGCACGTCCACTTTTACCGGCGCATAGCCGCCGACGCGATAAAACTGCCCGTCGGCCAGCACGCGCAGTAGGCGCGTCTGCACATCCAGCGGCATGTCGCCGATTTCATCAAGAAACAGCGTACCGCCGTCCGCCTGCTCAAAACGCCCCTGGCGAATCTGATTGGCGCCGGTAAACGCGCCTTTCTCATGACCGAACAGCTCAGACTCAATCAGGTCTTTCGGGATCGCCGCCATATTCAGCGCAATGAAGGGCGCTTTGGCGCGCGGGCTGTGGCGATGCAGCGCATGCGCCACCAGCTCTTTGCCGGTACCCGATTCGCCGTTGATCAGCACACTAATTGAAGAGCGCGAAAGACGACCGATAATGCGAAACACATCCTGCATCGCCGGCGCTTCGCCAATGATGTCAGTGGTCGGCCCGCTCACTGGCCTGTCGCGCGGCTGCTGCTGCTCCTGATAATGACTGATTGCGCGCTCAACCAGCGCGACGGCTTCGTCGATATCAAACGGCTTAGGCAGATAATCAAACGCGCCCTGCTGATAGGCGCTGACCGCCGCATCCAGATCTGAATGCGCCGTCATGATAATCACCGGCAGCATCGGATGACGCTGTTTAATCTGTTTCAGTAACGCCAGGCCATCCATTCCGGGCATACGAATATCAGACAGTAAAACGTCTGGGGTTTTGCTGGCGAGTGCGTCCAGCACTTCGCTGCCGCTTTCAAACGTGGCGCAGCTTAAACCGGCTCCGGTCAGTGCGCGTTCAAGCACCCAGCGGATGGAGCTATCGTCATCGACGATCCAAACTATCCCTCGTTGCATAGAAACCTCACTGGCGAATAGGCAGGTAAATCGAAAATTCGGTATGGCCAGGCCAACTGCTAAATTCTATTTTTCCAGAATGCTGGTCGATCAGGCTGCGGGCAATAGAGAGGCCCAGTCCGGTTCCGCCCTCCCGACCGCTGACCATTGGATAAAACAGCGTATCCTGCAGCTGCGTCGGAATGCCTGGTCCGTCATCTTCCACATCAATACGCGCTACCAGACGATAACGCGCGCCATGCAGCGTCAGCTGAAACGCGGTGCGGGTACGCAGCGTAATGGTGCCGCCTGCGTCGCCCAGCGCCTGTAGCGCATTGCGAACGATATTCAGCAACACCTGCTCTATCTGATCGGGATCGTGCGGCAGTTCCGGCAGGCTGGGGTCGTAATCACGCACCAGCGAGACATTCTCCGGCAGCTCCATATTGACCAGATTCACCACGCGCTCCGCCACCTGATGAATGCTTTGCGTCACGTGCATGCCCGGCTGCTGCGGCCCTAACAGCCTGTCGACCAGATTGCGCAGCCGATCGGCCTGTTCAATAATCACTTTGGTATATTCCGTCAGCGACGGATCGGGCAGCGCCTTCGCCAGCAGCTGCGCCGCGCCGCGCAGTCCGCCGAGCGGGTTTTTGATCTCATGCGCCAGTCCGCGCACCAGGTCGCGCGCGGCAACCTGCTGCGCATGCTGTATCTGCTCCTGACTGAGACGGCGCTGATTATCCATCGGCGCCATTTCCAGCAGGATCAGGCCGTCAGGCAGGCGCTGCGCGGTGAGCGACATAATATGGGCGCGGCCGTCCACCACCAGCGTCACTTCGCTGTCGGTAAATCCCTGACCAGCGGCCAGGCTTTCCTGCATTACGGCGATATTCAGAGAAAAATAGCCCATCAGCTCCGGCAACGGCGTACCGAAAAGCTTACGCGAGCTTTGCGCCAACAGCTGCTGGGCTGCGGGGTTGGCGTAATGAATCACCAGTTCGTTATCGACCAGCAGGATACTGTTAATCAGGG
Organism: Mixta sp.; assembly: GCF_024610815.1. Classification (NCBI taxonomy): domain Bacteria; kingdom Pseudomonadati; phylum Pseudomonadota; class Gammaproteobacteria; order Enterobacterales; family Erwiniaceae; genus Mixta; species Mixta sp. The sequence continues at coordinate 20,299 of NZ_JANION010000147.1, read as the reverse complement.
AATTGAGAATCTGCCCAGCATCGGGCAAGGGGCCAGTTGCCATACAGCGTTCTCCTGCACTGTTTTAGTGCATTATAGTTTCAGGTTTGATAACGCGATATTCCGGCCGTTGAAGACGCGGAGAAAAAAGCCCATCCGAAGATGGGCTGAAAGTTTCCACGGCAACAAAAACTCAAACCAATTAAACGCTGTAGTAAAGCTCGAACTCGACCGGGTGCGGCGTCATGCGCACGCGATCCATTTCAGATTTACGCAGGTCGATATAGGCGTCGATAGCGTCGTCGGTGAATACACCGCCACGGGTCAGGAACTCGCGGTCTTCGTTCAGCGCGTTCAGCGCTTCTTCCAGCGAGCCTGCAACTTTTGGAATCTCGGCCTCTTCTTCCGGCGGCAGGTCATACAGGTTCTTGTCCATCGCATCGCCAGGGTGGATCTTGTTGATGATGCCATCCAGACCCGCCATCAGCAGCGCAGCGAAGGCCAGGTACGGGTTAGCAGCCGGATCCGGGAAACGCGCTTCGATACGACGCGCTTTCGGACTGGCGACCACCGGGATACGGATGGAAGCAGAGCGGTTACGCGCAGAGTAGGCCAGCATAACCGGCGCTTCGTAGCCCGGCACCAGACGCTTGTAGGAGTTGGTGGTCGGGTTTGCCAGGGCGTTGATCGCTTTCGCGTGTTTGATCACGCCGCCGATGTAGAACAGCGCCATTTCAGACAGGCCGCCGTATTTGTCGCCGGCGAACAGGTTGGTGCCGCCTTTAGACAGGGACATATGGCAGTGCATGCCGGAGCCATTATCGCCGAACATCGGTTTTGGCATAAAGGTGGCGGTTTTGCCGTAGGCGTGCGCAACGTTGTGCACGACATATTTGTAGATCTGAATTTCGTCCGCTTTTTTCACCATGGTGTTGAAACGGGTGGCCACTTCGTTCTGACCAGCGGTGGCGACTTCATGGTGATGCGCTTCAACGACCAGACCCATCTGCTCCATGGTCAGACACATGGCGGAACGGATGTCCTGTGAGGAGTCAACCGGCGGAACCGGGAAGTAGCCGCCTTTCAGGCCCGGACGGTGGCCTTTGTTGCCGCCTTCATATTCTTTACCGGTGTTCCAGGCCGCTTCGATATCGTCGATAGCCACATGCGAACCGGAGGTGCTGCTGCCGAAACGGATGTCGTCGAACAGGAAGAATTCCGGCTCCGGTCCGAACAGCACGGTATCCGCGATGCCGGATGAACGCAGGAAATCTTCCGCACGTTTAGCGATAGAGCGCGGGTCGCGATCGTAGCCCTGCATGGTGCCCGGCTCAAGGATGTCACAACGGATGATCAGCGTGGAATCTTCGTAGAACGGATCCAGCACGGCGGTAGTCGCGTCCGGCATCAGCACCATGTCAGATTCGTTAATGCCTTTCCAGCCGCCGATAGAGGAGCCGTCAAACATTTTGCCTTCTTCGAAGAAGTCTGCGTTGACCTGATGCGCAGGGATGGTTACGTGCTGCTCTTTACCTTTGGTATCGGTGAAGCGCAGGTCAACAAACTTAACTTCGTGTTCATTCATCATAGAAAGAACGTGTTCAGCGGACATACTCAACTCTCCTGGTAATTGTCATTGTCGTCGTGGTAAGAGAACTTCATCCTGCCAGGCGCGTAAAGTCGAGCGTACAGCTGGCAACAAAGTACTCGGACAAGCTATCAACCGTTGTGGAAACTGTCGTTTTGGCTTGAATAAAATAAAGCGAATTCTGTGCCAACTTTTTTATTCTGGCCAAAAAGCGCTATTATGCGCGCTCTCGACAAACGAGGGATGCACCATGATGGATATCGCGCACCATTATAGTGCATTTGAGTTAATTTTGGGCACCATAATGGTGCAGCTGGTCAATCAGGTGCATTTTTTGCACTGAAAGTGGTGTTATAAGGCAAGCCCTGGAGCATTCTTTCTTTGATATTTGTGATCCTGTTCAGTCCTTCGATTAATCCGTGTACAATAGCGCGCTATTTCTAATGCCTGAGGCAAAGCTGTGATCGAAAATTTGCGTAACATCGCCATTATTGCGCACGTTGACCATGGGAAAACCACCCTGGTCGACAAACTGCTGCAACAGTCCGGTACTTTTGATGCCCGTACTGAAGCAACCGAGCGTGTAATGGACTCCAACGATTTGGAGAAAGAGCGTGGGATTACCATCCTCGCGAAAAATACCGCCATCAAATGGAACGACTATCGTATCAACATCGTTGATACTCCGGGACACGCCGACTTCGGTGGAGAAGTTGAGCGCGTTATGTCCATGGTTGATTCAGTGCTGCTGGTTGTCGACGCGATGGACGGCCCAATGCCGCAGACGCGTTTCGTGACCAAAAAAGCATTTGCCCACGGCCTGAAGCCGATCGTGGTCATCAACAAAATTGACCGCCCGGGCGCGCGTCCTGACTGGGTTGTCGATCAGGTGTTCGACCTGTTCGTTAACCTTGACGCGACCGACGAGCAGCTCGATTTCCCGATTATTTACGCCTCTGCGCTGCAGGGTATCGCTGGCGTCGACCATACCGATATGGCTGACGACATGACCCCGCTGTACCAGGCGATCGTCGACCACGTACCGGCGCCAAACGTCGATCTGGACGGCCCGCTGCAGATGCAAATCTCTCAGCTGGACTATAACAACTACCTGGGCGTGATCGGCATCGGCCGCATCAAGCGCGGCAAAGTTAAGCCGAACCAGCAGGTTACGGTTGTCGACAGCGAAGGCAAAACCCGCAACGCGAAAGTGGGCAAAGTGCTGGGCCACCTGGGTCTGGAGCGTATTGATACCGACCTGGCGGAAGCAGGCGACATCATCGCAATCACCGGTCTGGGCGAGCTGAACATCTCCGACACCATCTGCGATCCGCAGAATGTCGAAGCGCTGCCTGCGCTGAGCGTTGATGAGCCGACTGTAACCATGTTCTTTAACGTCAACACCTCGCCGTTCTGCGGTAAAGAGGGTAAATACGTTACTTCACGTCAGATCCTGGATCGTCTGAAGAAAGAGCTGGTGCACAACGTGGCGCTGCGCGTAGAAGAAACCGAAGATGCGGACGCTTTCCGCGTATCCGGTCGTGGCGAACTGCACCTCTCCGTGCTGATCGAAAACATGCGTCGTGAAGGTTTCGAACTGGCGGTATCCCGTCCGAAAGTTATCTTCCGCGAAGTTGATGGCCGTAAACAAGAGCCGTTCGAAAACGTGACGCTGGATATCGAAGAACAGCATCAGGGCGCGGTCATGCAGGCCATGGGCGAGCGTAAAGGCGACATGAAAAACATGGACCCGGACGGCAAAGGCCGCGTGCGTCTCGACTACGTTATTCCGAGCCGTGGTTTGATCGGTTTCCGTAACGAATTCATGACCATGACCTCCGGCACCGGTCTGCTTTACTCTACTTTCAGCCACTACGACGACGTGCGTCCGGGCGAAGTAGGCCAGCGTCAGAACGGCGTGTTGATCTCTAACGGCCAGGGCAAGGCGGTCGCCTTCGCACTGTTCGGTCTGCAGGATCGCGGCAAACTGTTCCTGGGCCACGGCGCGGAAGTTTACGAAGGCCAGATCATCGGCATTCACAGCCGTTCTAACGACCTGACCGTCAACTGCCTGACCGGTAAGAAACTGACGAACATGCGCGCATCAGGTACTGATGAAGCGACGACGCTGGTTCCGCCGATCAAGATGACCCTTGAGCAGGCGATCGAGTTTATCGATGATGACGAACTGGTTGAAGTCACGCCGACCTCCGTACGTATTCGTAAACGTCACCTGACGGAAAACGATCGTAAGCGTGCTTCACGCGGCAGCAAAGACGTATAACGTCACGCTATTGTGTGAACAGAAGTTGTTAAAGGGCCCCGTAAGGGGCCTTTTTTTTGCCTCGCCTTCCTGCCCGCGCCTTTTCGCGGAAATAGCGCGCTCTGATTTCCGCCATCCTTTGCGTCATGCCCTGTTCAGCATCCGCTTTTATCGCTAGAGTGAATAGCTCGACGGGACAACAGGAGATGGCCATGCTGTATATCTTTGATTTAGGTAATGTCATTGTTGATATCGATTTCAACCGGGTGCTGGGCGTCTGGAGCGATCTTGGCCGTGTCCCGTTAGCGCTGTTAAAAAGCCGCTTTCAGATGGGCGAAAACTTCGAGCGTCATGAACGTGGCGAAATCAGCGATGAGCAGTTCGCCGCGAATCTTTGCGCTGAACTTGATATCGCGCTGAGCTATGAGCAGTTTGTCGCAGGCTGGCAGGCAGTGTTTATCGGCGTAAGGCCTGAGGTTATCGCGCTGATGCAACAGCTGCGCAACCGTGGAGAACGCGTGGTTATCCTCTCCAACACTAACCGGTTGCACTGCGACTACTGGCCGTCGCAATACCCTGAGGTACAGCAGGCGGCCGACAAACTCTATCTTTCTCAGGATATGGGCATGCGTAAGCCGGAGGCGCGTATTTTTCAGCGGGTACTGGAAGAAGAGGGCTTTAGCGCGGATCAGGCCGTTTTCTTTGACGACAACCCTGAAAATATCGAAGCGGCCCGGCAGCTTGGCATTACCGTGGTGCATGTCACCGACGCGCAGACGGTGCCAGACTGGTTCGCCAGCCATGGTTGAGTAATGAAGCGGCTTCACTTAGGCCCGCGCGTCCGCACAACAGGCGCCTGGCTAAAGCTGCTGTGGCAGCGCGTCAATCATGACGGTATGACCACCGAAGCGGGCAATCTCGCTTTCGTGTCGCTGCTGGCGCTTGTGCCGCTGGTGGCGGTGGTCTTTTCGCTGTTCGCTGCGTTTCCGGTCTTCGCTGATATCAGCGTTCAGCTAAAGCATTTTATTTTTAATAACTTCGTTCCGGCGGCGGGCAATGTGGTGCAGGACTATCTCGATCAGTTCGTCGCCAACGTCAATAAAATGACCGTTGTCGGCGCCGTCGGGCTGATCGTCACCGCGCTGCTGCTGATGCACTCTATCGACAGCGCGTTGAACGCCATCTGGCGCAGCCAGAAAAAGCGGCCGCTGGTGTTTTCCTTTGCCGTTTACTGGATGATCCTGACGCTTGGCCCGCTGTTGGCTGGCGCCAGCCTGGCGATAAGCACCTGGCTGCTGTCGTTGAAATGGGTGACGGTCAGCGGCGTCACCGGACTTATCGATCAGACGCTGCGCATTTTCCCGCTGCTGTTTTCATGGCTCGCGTTCTGGCTGCTTTACAGCCTGGTGCCGACGACGCGCGTGCCGCCGCGCGACGCTCTGATCGGCGCGCTGGTGGCGGGGCTGCTGTTTGAGCTGGGAAAAAAAGCGTTCGCGCTTTATATCATTACGTTCCCTTCGTATCAGCTTATTTACGGCGTGCTGGCCGTGATCCCTATCCTGTTCCTGTGGGTTTACTGGACATGGTGTATCGTTCTGTTAGGCGCGGAAATCACCGTCACGTTGGGAGAATTCCGCCATCAACAACAAAAACAAAAGAGTAATGAGGAAGCATGATTGCATTAATTCAGCGAGTCCGACGCGCCAGCGTAACGGTGGCGGATGAAACGGTCGGCGAAATCGGCGCCGGCCTGCTGGTGTTGCTGGGCGTGGAACAGGAAGATAACGAACAAAAAGCGCAGCGGCTGAGTGAGCGGGTGCTGGGCTACCGTATTTTTAGCGATGAAAACGGCAAGATGAACCTGAACGTTCAGCAGGCTGGCGGCAGCCTGTTAGTGGTGTCGCAGTTTACGCTGGCGGCCGATACGCAAAAGGGAATGCGTCCCAGCTTTTCACGCGGCGCCGAGCCGCAGGAGGCGGAACGTCTCTATCACTATTTTAGCGACCGATGCCGTCAGCAGGGGATTGCCGTTGAAAACGGGCGCTTTGCCGCAGATATGCAGGTCGCATTGGTCAATGATGGTCCGGTCACCTTTTGGCTGCAGGTGTAACGTCAGTCGCCGCAGAATGCCAGAACCGCCGCCCTTAAGCCGAACGAGAGAATCCTTTTATGTATCACCTACGAGTGCCGGAAACTGCCGAAGAGCTGGAAATGTATTATCAGTTCCGCTGGGAGATGTTACGTAAACCACTGCGTCAGCCGCAGGGGTCGGAGCGGGACGCCTGGGACGCCCTGGCGCATCATCAGATGGTGGTGGATGAGCAGGGCAAGCCCGTTGCCGCGGGACGGCTCTATATCAACGCCGATAATGAAGCCTCGATTCGTTTCCTGGCCGTCCATCCGACGGTACAGGGAAAAGGGCTGGGCACGCTGGTGGCGATGACGCTGGAGTCGGTGGCGCGTCAGGAAGGCGTTAAGCGCGTCGTCTGTAGCGCCCGCGAAGATGCGGTCGAGTTCTTCGCCAAGCTGGGCTACCTCAACGAGGGAGAGATCACCGCGCCGCAGACCACGCCGGTGCGCCATTTTCTGATGATCAAGCCGGTGGTGACGCTGGATGATATTTTGCACCGCGCCGACTGGTGCGGGCAATTACAGCAGGCGTGGTATGAGCATATTCCATTAAGCGAAAAGATGGGCGTGCGCATTTCACAGTATACCGGCCAGAAATTTATGACCACCATGCCGGAGACCGGCAACCAGAATCCGCATCATACCTTGTTTGCAGGCAGCCTGTTTTCACTGGCGACGCTGACCGGCTGGGGCCTGATCTGGCTGCTGCTGCGCGAACGTCACCTTGGCGGTACGATTATTCTGGCCGACGCGCATATTCGCTACAGTCAGCCTATTAGCGGCAAGCCGAGCGCTACGGCCGATCTTGGCTCGCTGAGCGGCGATCTCGATCGCCTGGCGCGCGGGCGTAAAGCGCGCGTTCAGCTGGAGGTAGAGCTGTTCGGCAACGAGGTGTGCGGCGCGGTCTTCAACGGTGTCTACATCGTGCTGCCCGCCGATCCCGACGGGCCGCTGGAACCTCACGGCTGAGTCGTCACCGCGCCCTGCGTCATGGTTTGCTCCAGGGCGCGTTCCGCTGCGTTAATGGTTAGCGTGCCGTTAGCGCTGCCTTTCAGCGGCGTATCCGCTGCCAGACGCGCATTCAGCTTCAGCTGCAATGTCGCCGGGCCCGACAGCGGCGGCGCGGGCCAGCCCCAGTTTTGCAGCACATCCGCCGGCACTGAACGGCCATCCAGCGTTAACGACAGATGACGCGCTGGCGTTTGATCCAGCGTCGCCTGGCCTTCCAGCATGCCTTTATCAACAAAGGCGCTCATCTCCGTCACGTTAATCTGTCCGCTATCGGCATTTAACGCGAGGGAAGGGCGACGGATATCGGTACGGTTGAAGGTCGCCTCCGCTGCATTCAGGTTCAGGATCCCCTGCCAGACGCCCCATTGCCGCTGACGCGCCAGCAGCAGATCTGAGCCGTTTATATCCAGCGCGGTAACCTGGAACGGCCAGGCCGGGTTAACATCAATCAGCAGATTGCGGCTGCCGCTTAGCTTTTTCACCAGCACGCTGTCGAGCCAGCCCGGCAGCGTCTCCATCCAGCGGTCGCGCCAGTTTTCCGGCAGCGTGTATTCCAGGCCCGCCAGCACCAGCTCATCCAGCGTCAGCCGCTTAGTTTGCCGCTGCCAGCTGCCCTGCGCCCGTATCAGGCCGTTAACCCAACGGGAGCTGAAGCGCGCGTCGGCGACGCCCTGCGGTGAAAAGTCGAGATTCAGAATCGGATCGTTCAGCGTCAGCTGTCCATTGATAAAACTGTCGGCATTCAGCGCCAGCGAGCCTTCCTCGCTCTGCCAGTCGCCCTGACGCAGCGTCAGCTCTTTTACCAGCAGGTCAAGATCGGTTACCGCCCAGTCCGGCCCCTGTAAGCGCGCATCGGTCATATCCACGCGGGAAAAGTGCACGGAAGGCAAATTACGCAGCGGCGCGAGGAAATCCGCCAGTGATTTATCCGTTTGCAGGCGAATATCGTTCATCCGCAATGCCGGAACGTGCCAGTTGCCCGCGCTGTCACGCTGCGCGCTACCGGTCACGGAGCCGCGCGCCACATCCGCGCCGAAGTTGTTCACGAAAAGCTGTTTATCGCTGATACGTCCCTGAATCAGCGCATTGGTGGCCGTCAGGCCGTCGACCGTAATGCTTTCCGCGCTCATCTGGAAGCTGGCGTTGTCGCCGGCGATACGGCCGGGTGCAGGCTGCCAGGGAATAATGCCGCCGTTCAGGGCCTTGGCGCTGATGGCAAGGCGGGGCGTATTGACCGCCATATTACGCAACTGCAGGCGGTCGGCCTGTAACGGCCATGCCATACTGCCCGGCATATTGGCGGCATCCAGCGTGCCGTCGCGCAGTTCAATGCTGGCGAATCGCAACGGCTGGTTAAACAGGGAGAGGGAAAGGCCGAGGTTGACGGTTTTCGCCACCATGACAGCAGGCTGGCCGTCATGACCAAAGCTGACGTTATGTAAGCTCAACAGGGAAGGATCGGAAAAGTTATGCTCTATTTTGGCGATGGAAAGGTGATACGCCGTGTCGTCGCTGATCCGTCTGCTGGCCCATTCTGCGCCCCAGCGGGTTTGCAGCAGAAAATAACAGACCACGACCACCAGCAACAGCAGTAACAACAATGAAAGAATTAACTTTCCGACAAATTTCATTTGCATCCTTCCGTATGAATTTCCGGTATCGCCTGTTATGCCTGAATTACCGGCATACCTCAACAGCGCGGTTGTAAAGCTGGAAACAAAAGCGGAGGAAGGCGGACGAGCAGCTGCTCGCCCGACAGGATTTACTTCTCTTGTGGAAAGATCAGGTTCAGCACAATCGCCGTGATGCCGCCAGCGGCGATGCCGGAAGAGAGTAGCGTTTTCAGCCAGTCCGGCGCAAATTGCAGGATCAGCGGCTGCTGAGATACGCCCAGCCCGACCGCCAGCGACAGGGCGATAATCATAATCGCGCGGCGGTTTAACGGCTCGCGGGACACAATGCGCACGCCGGAAGCGGCGATGGTGCCGAACATCACGATGGTGGCGCCGCCCAGCACCGGTTCCGGGATATGCTGTACAAAACCGCTGACCGCCGGAAACAGGCCCAGCACGATAAGCATCAGGGACACCACGAAGCCGACATAGCGGCTGGCGACGCCGGTCAGCTGGATTACGCCGTTATTCTGGCCGAAACAGGAGTTGGGAAAGGTATTAAACAGCGCAGAAACAAACGAGTTCAGACCGTTCGCCAGCACGCCGCCTTTCAGACGCTTCATATAGATCGGACCGGTAACCGGCTGCTCTGAGACATCGGAGGTGGCGGTAATATCGCCGATCGTTTCCAGCGAGGTCACCATAAATACCAGCATCAGCGGAATCAGCAGATTCCAGTCAAAGCCCAGACCGTAATAGAGCGGCATCGGCACCGCGACCAGCGCGCTTTGCGTCGTGCCGGCGCTTTCCGGCAGCATACCCAGCGCCCAGGCCAGCAGATAGCCGACCGCCATCGCAATCACCAGCGAGGCGACGCGCAGGTAAGGATTGCGCTGACGGTTCAACAGAATAATCACCGCCAGCACCACGCCCGCCAGCAGCAGGTTTTTCGGCGCGCCGAAGGTGTGATCGCTCATCGCCGCGTAGCCGCCGCCTATCGAAGTCAGACCTACCTGAATCAGCGACAGCCCGATAATCATTACTACAATGCCGGAGACCAGCGGGGTAATAATGCGACGCGCCAGATGCAGCACGCGCGACAACACCATTTCGGTACAGGAAGCGACCATTAGCGTGCCGAACAGCGCCGCCATCATCGTTGGAACGTCAGCGCCACCGTTTTTCAATGCCATGCCGCCCATAATCAGCGGCGTAACAAAGTTAAAGCTGGTGCCCTGAATGGAGAGCAGGCCTGAGCCGACCGGCCCCCAGGTTTTAATCTGCAAGATAGAGGCGACGCCGGAAGCGAACAGCGACATGCTGATGATGTGCTGCGTATCCTGCGCGGGCAGGCCGAGCGCCTGACAGATCAGTAAGGCGGGCGTGATGACCGCAACGAACATCGCCAGCAGATGCTGGCAGGCGGCAAACAGCGTTTGCGGCAGCGGCGGGCGGTCTTCCAGACGGTAAATCAGTTCGCTCTTTGGCGTCGCGGCATTGGCGGACGAGGCGATTTCATTTGGGCTGACGGACATGGTTAAGGTTCCCTGAGAAACAAAGTGGCGATTGTAATTCACTGCCAGGCAAAAGCAATCGTTTGCTAAAACGCAAAGGCGCTTTAGCCGCTTTATTTATTCTGGATCAGAAAAGAGGAACGGCCCGGTATCAGGCGTTAGTATAGCGGTCGGTTTCCGGCAGCCAGCGTTCAATCAGCGCCTGCGCCTGTTCTGGATAGTGCTGGTGGATATGGCGTGCAATTCGCTGCACATCGGGGATAAGCGCCTGATCACGCAGCAGATCGGCGACCTTAAATTCCGCGTTGCCGGTTTGCCGGGTACCGAGCAGTTCGCCAGGGCCGCGGATTTCCAGATCGCACTGGGCGATAACGAAACCGTCGTTGCTGTCACGCAGCACCTGTAAACGTTTCTGAGCCGTTTTGCTCAGCGGCGATTTATAGAGCAATACGCAGTGCGAGGCGACGGCGCCGCGCCCTACACGTCCGCGCAGCTGGTGAAGCTGGGCCAGGCCAAGACGTTCCGGGTTCTCGATAATCATCAGGCTGGCGTTTGGCACATCCACGCCGACTTCAATAACGGTGGTCGCCACCAGCAGCTGCAATTCGCCCTGTTTAAAGGCCTGCATGACATCCTGTTTTTCCTGCGGTTTCATTCGGCCATGCACCAGGCCGACCCGCAGATCGGGCAGCGCCAGCTTGAGTTCTTCCCAGGTTGCTTCCGCCGCCTGCGCTTCCAGCAGATCGGACTCTTCAATCAGGGTGCATACCCAGTAGGCCTGACGGCCTTCTGTTTGACAGGCGCGCTTAACGCGCTCGATAATCTCCGCCCGGCGCGTATCGGGTATGGCAACGGTCGTTACCGGCGTACGTCCCGGCGGCAATTCGTCAATTACAGAGGTGTCGAGATCGGCATAGGCGGTCATCGCCAGCGTACGCGGGATCGGCGTCGCGGTCATAATGAGCTGGTGCGGATGAAACCCTTGCTCCTCGCCTTTTTCCCACAGCGCCAGCCGTTGATGAACGCCGAAGCGGTGCTGTTCATCAATAATCACCAGCGCCAGGCCGTTAAACTGCACCTGTTCCTGAAAAATGGCGTGCGTGCCGACGACCATTGACACCTGACCGCTGGCGATCGCTTCCTGCTGCGCCAGGCGCGCCTTGCCTTTCTGCTTACCGGCCAGCCAGCCGACTTCCAGTCCCAGCGGCGCAAACCACTGACGGAAATTATTGGCATGCTGCTCGGCCAGCAGTTCGGTCGGCGCCATCAGCGCAACCTGCTTGCCGTGGGCGATAACATGCAGCGCCGCCAGCGCCGCAACCAGCGTTTTGCCTGACCCGACGTCGCCCTGTACCAGACGCATCATCGGGTAATCATTGGCGAGATCCTGTTCGATCTCTTTCACTACCCGCTGTTGCGCGGCGGTAGGCTTAAACGGCAGCGCTGCCAGCAGCTTGTCGCTAAGCTGGTGGCGTGGCGGCATCGGCAGCGCATGATAACGCTGGGCGCCAGCGCGTACCGCCAGCATACTCAGGTTATGCGCCAGCAGTTCTTCCAGAATCAATCGTCGCTGTGCCGGATGACGTCCGCTCTCCAGATCCGCCAGCTGCATATCCGGCGGCGGACGATGCAGCGTCCGTAACGCGTCAGGCAGGCTAAGCAGGCCGCCGCGCAGTTCGTCGGGAAGCAGTTCGGCAATCGGGCAGCTATCAAGCAGCTTCAGCGCCTGATCGGTAAGATTGCGCAGCGTCGCCTGACGGATGCCTTCCGTGGTGGGATAAACCGGCGTCAGGGTTTCCTGCAATTCAGTGACGCTGTGCTCGCCCTGAATACGGTATTCAGGATGGATGATTTCCGCGCCGCGCTGCCCACGCTTGATTTCACCGTAGGCGGTAACGCGCGCGCCGGGCGCCAGGCCGTTTTTCATGCCGGCGTTGAAGTTGAAGAAACGCAGCGTCGCCACACCTGTACCATCGCTGATCTGGCTTACCAGCATGCGACGACGGCCAAAGGTGACGTCGGTGTGCAGTACTTCGCCTTCGATGGTCGCCCAGATGCCGGGCAGCAGATCGTTGATAGGATAAAGCTGGGTGCGATCTTCATAACGCAACGGCAGATGCAACAGCAAATCCTGCACGGTATGCAGTCCAATCTTTGCCAGCTTCCCTGCCTGGCTTGCGCCAACGCCGGAAAGCGTGCTTAACGGAACGGCATCCAGCAGGCGGCCCTTCATCGCTTCCCCGTCGCCTGCATGGCGGCCCACCAGTCGTCGTCGGCAATGACTTCGCCGTCATCATCGATTTCAGGGTAGGGCAGCTTTTTCTGTTTCGCGACGCGCGCCAGTACGGGATACCCGCCTTCAAACAGCAGGCGCTGTTGTTCAGCATAAGCCAGCGTGCTGCTTTCACGTTTGTACATGCCGGCGTTCTGTCGCTGACGCTGTGCTTCATACAGGATCAGCGCGGAGGCGACGGAGACGTTGAGTGACTGCACCATGCCGACCATCGGAATAATGATGTCCTGGTCAGCCAGCGCCAGCGCTTCCTGCGTGATGCCGAATTTTTCCTGCCCCATCAGAATGCAGGTCGGACGCGTGTAATCAATCTCGCGAAAATCGACCGCTTTGGCGGAAAGATGGGTCGCGAGGATTTGCATATCCAGCTGCTTCAGGTGCGTTACCGCATCGGTAATGGTGCGGTGGGTTTTCACCTGCACCCAGCTGTTGCTGCCGGCGGCGGACGAGACGGCGGTACGCATGCGGCTGGCGGGCCAGACCGCATGGACTTCATGGACGCCCACCGCGTCCGCCGTACGGATAATGGCGGAAACGTTGTGGGGCTTGTGTACCTGCTCCATACACACGGTTAAATCATGCTGGCGCGCGGCCAGCATCTCGCGTATACGAGCAAAACGTTGAGCATTCATGCGTTAATTTCGGTTACGGTGAACTTTGATCACATCCGGCATGATGCGAATTTTGCGCATAATATTCGCCAGATGGATGCGGTCGCGCGCCGTCAGACGAATAAAGGTGCTGTAAACGCGACCGTCACGCTCTTCGGTGTTCAGACTCTGGATATTGGAACCGGCGGTATTGATCGCGGCGGTCAGGTTAGCCAGCGCACCCTGATGATTAAACATATCCACCTTGATCTCGGCGACGAACTCCTGCTCGGTCACTTTATCCCATTCCACCGCCATAAATTTCTCAGGCTCTTTCTGGTAGCCACGGATATTACGACAGGATTCGTGATGCACCACCAACCCTTTGCCGGGACTGACGTGCGCCACAATCGGGTCGCCTGGAATAGGACGGCAACATTTCGCAAAGGTAATCAACACGCCATCGGCGCCTTTAATCGGCAGCTTGCTGCGCGAAGCGGCGCTGGCGGATGTGCCTCCCGCCATATCCTGTAGCAGGTTTTTCGCGACGACCACGCTCATGGCGTTGCCAAGACCGATTTCCGCCAGCAGATCGTCCAGCGACGCCAGCTTCATGCGATCCAGCTCTTGCTCAATGCTCGCCTGCGGAATTTCCGCCAGCTTGCGGCTGCCGCCGAGCGCATGATTAAGCAGACGACGGCCCAGGCTAACCGAATCTTCGCGCTTGAGGTTTTTCAACAGCTGACGAATTTTGGCGCGCGCCTTCGAGCTGACGACAAAATTCAGCCAGGCGGCGTTAGGCCGCGCGCCCGGCGCGGTGATAATTTCCACCGTCTGGCCGCTGGCCAATGGCTGCGACAGAGGATACGGCTGACGGTCAACGCGCGCGCCGACGCAGGCATGACCGATATCGGTATGCACCGCATAGGCGAAATCGACCGGCGTAGCGCCAGCCGGCAGTTCGACAATACGCCCTTCCGGTGTAAAAACGTAAATCTCATCCGGGAACAGATCGGATTTTACGCTTTCAATAAATTCAAAGGAGCTGCCGGCGCTTTGTTGCAGTTCCAGCAGGCTTTGCAGCCAGCGCTGGGCGCGGATCTGCGCCGTGGTGCCGCTTTCGCCCTGTTCTTTATAAGCCCAGTGCGCCGCGACGCCCATCTCCGCCATCTGATCCATATCTTCGGTACGGATCTGCACCTCGACCGGCACGCCGTGCGGACCGATCATCGAAGTGTGAAGCGACTGATAGCCGTTCGCTTTCGGGATAGCGATATAATCCTTTACCCGGCCCGGACGCGGCTTATAGAGGCTGTGCATCTGGCCGAGAACGCGATAGCAGGTATCTACATCGCGGACGATCACGCGAAAAGCGTAGATATCCATAATCGAGTGGAAACGCTGCTCTTTGAGGTGCATTTTGCAGTAAATGGAATAGAGGTGCTTTTCGCGCCCGAAAACGCGACAGGGAATCCCCGCTTCCTGCAAACGACCTTCAATCTCCGCGAGAATTTTTTGGATCATCTCCTTACGGTTACCGCGCGCGGCTTTCACCACTTCTTTAATAACGCGATAACGGTTGGGATAGAGCGCTTCAAAACCCAGCTCTTCCAGCTCGGTTTTCAAATGATGGATGCCGAGACGGTGCGCCAGCGGACTGTAGATTTCCAGCGTTTCGCGCGCGATGCGCCGCCGTTTATCCGGCCGCAGCGAACCCAGCGTGCGCATGTTGTGCGTACGGTCGGCAAGCTTGATCAGGATGACGCGAATGTCCTGCACCATCGCCATGATCATTTTGCGGAAGTTTTCCGCCTGCGCCTCTTTCTTGTCACGAAACTTCAGCTTATCCAGTTTGGATACGCCTTCAACCAGCTCGGCGACGCTTTTGCCGAACAGCTGTTCCATGTCCTGATAGGTGGCGGGCGTGTCTTCGATCACGTCATGCAGCAGCGCGGCCATGAGGGTTTCATAGTCGAGCTTCATTTCCGCCAGAATACAAGCGACGGCGACGGGATGCGTGATATAAGGCTCGCCGCTGGAACGTGTCTGTCCCTCGTGGGCATCACGTGCGACAAGATAAGCTTGCTTGAGGCGCTTAATCTGCTCCTCAGGCAAGTATTTAACAATCAACTGATTGAGACTTTCGAAAAGATACAAGGGCGAGCCTTCCGGCTAATTAACGACGGCCTTCAGCGATAGCGGTCACGGCCTGCAATTCGGCGGCTTCCTGCTCCTGCTGTTCCTGACGCTCACGTACATCGAGGATCTGATTGGTGATCAGGCCTTCTTCGATCTCACGCAGGGCGATAACGGTCGGTTTGTCGTTCTCTTCCGGTACCAGCGGATCTTTACCGTTCACCTGCATCTGACGTGCGCGACGTGCAGCGACCAGAACCAGGTCAAAACGGTTACCAATTTTCTCTACTGCGTCCTGAACGGTTACGCGTGCCATAAATGTGTTACTCCACAGGTGAAGAAATGACTGGGCATGATACTGAATGTGACTTCAGTCTGCCAATAGTTTGCTGATTAAAGCATCATGGCGGGCTTTTTGACGGCCCATACGCAGACGCTCGGCGCGAATGATGGTTTTCAGATCGGACAGCGCCAGGTCGAAATCATCATTCACAATTAAATAATCGTACTCGGCGTAGTGGCTCATCTCCGCGACGGCCTGAGCCATACGACGGGCAATGACCTCTTCGCTGTCCTGGCCGCGGCCGCGCAGGCGGCGGTCCAGTTCCTCTTTCGAGGGCGGCAGGACGAAGATGCTGCGCGCGCTGGGCATTTTTTGCCGAATCTGCTGCGCGCCCTGCCAGTCAATGTCCAGAAACACGTCGACGCCGGTAGCCAGCACCTGTTCAATCGCCGCGCGAGAGGTGCCGTAATAGTTGCCGAACACTTCAGCATGCTCAAGGAAAGCATCCTGCTCAATCATCGATTCAAATTCTTGTTTTGAAACGAAATAATAATGCTCGCCGTGCTGTTCGCCTGGGCGCACGCCGCGTGTCGTATGCGAAATGGATACCTGCGTATCGTATAACGGCTGCGTTTTCAGCATAGCCTGAATCAGGCTGGATTTACCTGCGCCGCTGGGAGCGGAAATAATATAAAGCGTGCCTTGAGCCATGATAGTTCTTGAAGTGTGTAAAAGAGCGGAGTCTGTTTCCTGCACAGTATACACGGCTTGCCGCCGCCATGCAGCGTTTGCGCCGTTACGCTGCGGTTTTTCTTCTTTTCAGGAAAAAATGCCGCATAAGATGCGCTGCCTTGCATCGTTTGCACTAAAAATTTGCGTGACGCTTTCCTGTTCGCCGCATTCCTGCTCGCCGGTCGCCAGGCAATAGCGTTTACTGACAGTGCTGAAAACAAGGAGGCGTTATGTCAGGAAGGGAGGCTCTATGGCTGCTGTGGCTATTCGCAGGCGCGGCTCAGGCGCTTTGTCCGCGCTGGGCTCCCGCTCGCGCAGCGGAAGAGATGGCGCATTTACAGCAGCAGCTGCGCAGCTGGGATAGCGCTTATTACAATGATGGCGAAACGCTGATTGATGATGCGCTTTATGACGGCCTGCAGCGCCGCCTGCAACGGTGGCAACACTGCTTCCAGCCTGCCGCTGAGCCGGATAGATCGGTCTGGGCGCGCAGCGGCGTTATGGATCATCCCGTCGCGCATACCGGCGTAAAAAAATTGCCGGATAAACTGGCGGTGGCTTACTGGATGCAGGGGAAAAAGACTTTATGGCTGCAACCGAAAGTAGACGGCGTCGCGGTGACGCTGGTTTACCGTCAGGGAAAGCTGGCTGCGCTGATCAGCCGCGGCGACGGCGCGAAAGGGCAGAACTGGTTGAATAAAGCGCCTTATATTCCCGCGCTGCCGCAGGAGATTGACGATAAACGGCCGCAGCTGATTTTGCAGGGCGAACTGTTTTTGGCGGTGAACGATCATCAGCAATCGCTACATGGGAGTAAGAATGCGCGCGCGCAGGTTGCCGGCGCGTTAATGCGCCAGACGCCCTCGCCGATCCTGTCTCAGTTGGGTATTTTCATCTGGGCGTGGCCGG
The DNA here is from genome assembly GCF_024610815.1 of Mixta sp. NCBI lineage: Bacteria > Pseudomonadati > Pseudomonadota > Gammaproteobacteria > Enterobacterales > Erwiniaceae > Mixta > Mixta sp. The sequence continues at coordinate 3,258 of NZ_JANION010000147.1, read as the reverse complement.
ATGGCCCGGAAACAATGGCGATGCGGCAAAAGGCGCTTAAGCGGCTGGGGTTTGGCTTATCCGGCGACTGGACGCGGCCGGTATCAGATGAAGAGGATGTCGCTCGCTGGCGTAACCATTGGTTTCGCTCCCCCTTGCCTTTTGTTACGGATGGGGTGGTGATTCATCAGGACAAACGCTCAACGGGTAAGCAGTGGCTGCCGGGCAGCAGTGAAGAGAGCGCTGCCTGGAAATATACGCCGCCGGTTATCAGCAGCGAAGTGCTGTCCGTTGAATTTCCAGTAGGCCGCACAGGTAAAATTGCCGTAGTGCTTAACGTCGCCCCGGTACAGCTGGATGATAAAACCGTGCGGCGGGTCAGTCTGGGGTCTTTGGCGCGCTGGCAGGCGCTGGATATCGTGCCCGGCGATCAGGTGGCTATTGGGCTGGCGGGACAGGGCATTCCCCGCTTTGAACACGTGGTCTGGCGGGTGGTTCAGCGCGATCGGCCCGTAGCGCCCGATCCGCAGCAATACCACAGCCTGAGCTGCTTCTATTACAGCACGGATTGCCGCAAACAGTTTATCTCCCGTTTAAGCTGGATGAGTCGAAAAAACGTACTTGATTTGCCCGGCATTCAACGCAGCACATGGCTGCGCCTGCTCCAGCAGCCCGGCTTCACGCATATTTTTTCATGGATGACGATGAGCGCCGATCGGCTTTCCACAATCACGGGGATCACGCCGCAGCGTGCGCAGCAGATCGTTCATCATTTTAATCTGGCGCAGCGCCAGCCTCTGCGACGCTGGGTAAAGGCGCTGGGCGCGCCGATACCGGAAGCGGCGCTGTTGGCCTTGCCGGATAGCAGTTGGACGGCGTTGCTGGCGCGTGATGCTCACGACTGGCAACAACTGCCGGGCATTGGCGTCACGTTAGCGGAGAGAATCGAAAACTGGCTGCGGGATAAAGAGGTCAGAGAACTGATTGCATTTATTCAGCAGCAGCAGGCGGCGTCCGGTTCGGCTATAAATACCCCGACAACCACACGCCCCGCCGTACAGCCTGCAATTAATGTTCTGGATGCGGATAATTGAAAATGGGCAGCCCAAGCCGAAAACGCAGCGCCAGCAGGCGCGATAAAAAGCCAAACAGCAATGTAATTATGATGACCGTTTCATGGGAGAGCGGTGTTTTTAGCAGCAGGATATAGAGCCAGCCCGCGGCAAAAGCGATACCGGCGTACAGCTCTTTCTGAAATACCAGCGGAATGCGGTTGCAGAACATATCGCGCAGAACGCCGCCGAAGACACCGGTGATGACCGCGCTGATCGCCGCGATAACAGCAGCATGTCCCATATCCAGCGCGACCTGAGCGCCAATAATAGAGAAGACCACCAGGCCCAGCGCATCCAGCACCAGGAAGACTTTGCGCAGATGGGTCATCAGAGGAGCGACAACGGTGGTAATGACCGCTGCCGCGGCAACGATCATAATGTACTCAGGATGTTTTACCCAACCGAGCGGATAGTGTCCCAGTAGCATATCGCGCACCGAGCCGCCACCGATGGCCGTTACCGAGGCGATAATAATGACGCCAAACAGATCCATTTTACGTCGGCCAGCCGCGAGCGCGCCGGTCATCGCTTCGGCAGTAATGCCTATGATATAGAGTACAGTCAGTAACATAGCCAGCTCCAGGAAAACGGTGGCAAGCCTACAGCGCTTCCCTGAATGTAGACGAGTGAAAATTTCTAAGGCATCCGCTTACGGATTAGTTCTTTTTATGCGAAGCGGTGATAATCCAGTAAAAAGAGAGCATAAAAAAAGCGTGCTGTAGCAGCACGCTTAATAAAATACCCTGGTACGGGTACTTTTCCACCCATAAACAGCTTTATTATTATATCAATGTATTTTCGCTTTCCAGCGTCACTTTCGGACGCGCTTTGCTTTGTACGATCTGCTTTAACTCCAGCACTAAAGGTTCGCGGCTGCTAAGCATCATTAACCCCCACACCAGCGCGCCGGCAGAAATTTGTATCGCCAACGCTGCGGAAGCGGGCATCACATCTTCCAACACAAAGCCAAGCGCGTAGCTAATCCAGAGTGTCGGCAATGCCATACGCAGCGGCATCCATTGGCTGACAATGTATTCTTTGCCGCTCGCGCCCAGGATAGGGCGAATCAGCACAAAGTAGTTCATCAATACCGTTAAGGCCTGCAAGGCGGTGAAACCGATAGTCGCGCCCATCAGCCCGCCCCATTCCGCGCCCAGCCAGACAGCCGGTACTGAGAGTATCAGGCGGATCGCATTCAGTCTGGAACTGATATCCACGGTGCCTTTTGCCATGACCAGAGCGCCGACAGGGTTGTTAATGGCGCGCATAATGCCGGCAACGCATAAGATTTGTAGCACCGGTGTAATAAACAACCAGCGTTCGCCAAAAACACTCAATACCAGATTATGCGCGACGCCAATCATGCCCAGCAGCGCAACGAAGTTCAGCAGGCTCATGATAGACAGCATTTTATAAAAGTTATGACGTAAACGCGGCCGGTCATCCTGCATCTGAGCGAACGCCGGAAACAAGACGCGCGTCAAAATAGGGTTGATTTTAGCGGGCGGCATGACGGCCAGGTTGAACGCCAGGTTATAACCGCCGGTGGCTACCGCGCCCAATAGCCGGGAAAGCAGCATAGTGGGCATATTCATGCTGAGCTGATTGATCAAGCTGTCTGCGGTAAGATAACCGCCGTAGCGTAAGTTGCTGCTCACGCTTTTCAGTTCAAAGACAAACTGTGGCCGATAGATCTCACGGCCGTAATAGCAAAACAGCAGCATACGCACAGAGATCATTGTGAGATAACCCCAGATAGCGCAAAGCGCAGAGGGATAAAACAGCGCTGAAAGCAGCGTAACGGCAAAGCCTGCCAGCGCCGCTATCACTTCCGTTCGGCCAATCTGAGTAAAGGCGAGCTCTTTCTGCAATAAAGCACGAAACTGTTGACCCTGAGGAATGATAATAAAGGCCACGGAAAGCGCCTGAATAAGTTCGCTCAGTTGCGGTTGATGTAATAAAGCACTAATAAAATCGCTGCTGCAATAAACCAGCAGGAAAATTACTGCGCCAATAATAATATTCAACCAGTATAAAGTGGAAAGTTCTGTCTCCGACATATCTTTACGTTGTATGACTGAATTGGATAAACCAAAATCAGAAAGCGTATCTACCAACGTCAAAATAACCAGAGAAATAGTCAATAATCCAAATTCTTTTGGAT
>NZ_JANION010000141.1:0-4111 GCF_024610815.1 Mixta sp. | reverse complement strand
AGGCGCCGCGCGGCGTCAGTCATCATTATCAATGGCATAATAGAAACATCGGAGAACCGTTAAAAACATTTCCGCCGATTTACTTTAATTTACTTAATAGAGTTTCCCACCCGCCGGAATAATAGCCGCCGTTATTATTGGCTATTTTAAAAGCGAAAATATTTACAAATGTAAAAAAGCAGCTTGCGCTGCCTTTTATCTATTCCTGTTACCGCTTTACCGCTCTTTACGACTTAATTTACCGCGCCGAACCAGATTACGGCGGATACGCGTTAAGCCAGGTTTCGGCCTGCGCGGTTCATCCAGGCTGGCCAGCACCAGTTCCAGCACGCGTTCTGCGACGTCGCGGTGACGCTGCGCCACCGCCAGAACCGGGCATTCAAGAAAATCGAGCAGTTCATGATCGCCGAACGTGGCGATGGCCAGCTCAGTCGGCAGCCGCCCTTCACGCTGTAGCGTCACATCCATGACGCCCTGCAACAGACCAAAAGAGGTGGTGAAGAGCGCATCGGGCATTGGATGCTCATCCAGATACTTTTCAAACAGCGCGGCCGCTGCGACGCGCTCGAAACTGTTGGCGTAGATAAAATCGATCGGCCTTTCATCGCCGTGCCAGGCTTCGCGAAATCCCATCTCGCGCAGGAAACTGACCGACAGCTCCGGCAGCGCGCCCATGAAAAGCACATTTTTAACCGGCAGCTGACGCAATTCAGCTGCCAACGCCTGCGCATCTTCCTGATCGGCGCCCACCACGCTGGTGAAATGCTCACGATCCAGCGCGCGGTCGAGCGCGATAATCGGCAGGGAGTGATTCGCCCAACGTTGATAAAAAGGATGTTCCGGCGGCAGCGAGGTTGAAACGATAATCGCATCCACCTGACGCTGCAGCAGATGCTCAATACAGCGCATTTCATTGTCCGGCTGGTCTTCCGAACAGGCGATCAGCAGCTGGTAGCCGCGCTGGCGCGCCTGACGTTCCAGATAGTTGGCGATACGCGTATAACTGGTATTTTCCAGGTCGGGGATCACCAGACCGATAGAGCGGGTTCTGCCCGCTCTGAGGCCGGCGGCCACCGCATTCGGATGATAGTTATGCTCGCGCACCACAGCCATGACTTTCTCAACGGTTTTATCGCTGACACGATATTGCTTCGCCTTGCCGTTGATGACATAGCTGGCGGTGGTGCGCGACACACCGGCAAGACGCGCTATTTCATCCAGTTTCACAATCACTCCACATCGTTAACGCCATGAGGCGAAAAATAGCCGCAGCATGGCTAAGGATAAGCTTTTTTTTACATCTAACCGCAGAAAAGGCCAGCGGGCAACCGCTTTTAATGGCAAAAATGAGGCGCGTCAGAAAATAAAAAAACCCGGCAGAACGCCGGGTTAGCAACAGAATGGATTATCACTTTAGCTAATTAACGCATAATCCGGTCGCCGCGCGAAACGCCGACCACGCCGGAGCGCGCGATTTCGACAATTTCCGCTACCTCGCGCAGCGTATTGAGAAACGCATCGAGCTTCTCGCTGGTGCCAGCCAGCTGAACCGTATAAAGCGTCGGCGTCACGTCGACGATCTGGCCGCGAAAAATTTCGGCGCTGCGCTTCACCTCTTCGCGGGCGTAGCCGCTGGCCTGAATCTTCACCAGCATAATTTCGCGCTCGATATGCGCGCCCTGCCCCAGTTCGCTGACGCGCAGAACATCCACCAGCTTGTGCAACTGTTTTTCGATCTGCTCCAGCGCCTTTTCATCGCCCACGGTCTGAATGGTCATACGCGACAGCGTCGGATCGTCGGTCGGCGCCACCGTCAGGCTTTCGATGTTATAGCCGCGCTGGGAAAACAGGCCGACCACGCGGGATAATGCGCCGGATTCATTCTCCAGCAGAACCGATAAAATACGACGCATAATTATGTCCTCTCCGTTTTGCTTAACCACATTTCATCCATACTGCCCCCGCGGATCTGCATCGGGTAAACGTGTTCGCTGCCGTCCACGTTAACATCAACGAACACCAGCCGATCGTTCGCTACCGTTTCCAGCGCCAGCGCCAGCTTCTCCTCCAGCTCCGCCGGATGGGAAATTGAAATGCCGACGTGACCGTAAGCCTCCGCCAGGCGAACAAAATCAGGCAGCGACTCCATATAGGAGTGCGAATGGCGGCCTGAATAGATCATGTCCTGCCACTGCTTCACCATGCCCAGATAGCGGTTGTTCAGGTTAAGCACCAGAATCGGCAGATTGTATTGCAGCGCGGTGGAGAGCTCCTGAATATTCATCTGAATACTGCCGTCGCCGGTAACGCATACCACGGTTTCCTGCGGCAGCGCCAGCTTCACGCCGATGGCCGCCGGCAGGCCAAAGCCCATGGTGCCGAGCCCGCCGGAGTTAATCCAGCGGCGCGGCTTATCGAATGGATAGTAGAGCGCCGCGAACATCTGATGCTGTCCGACGTCCGAGGTGACGTAGGCGTTCCCTTTCGTCAGGCGCCACAGCGTTTCAATCGCCGCCTGCGGCTTAATTTTTTCGCTGCTGCGGTCGAATTCCAGGCATTTGCGCGCGCGCCAGCCCTCGATGCTCTGCCACCAGTCGCGCAGGCTGTCGAAATCCTGCTGCGTATCGCCTTCCGGCAGTAACTCCAGCATCTGCTGCAACACCTGGCGCGCATCGCCCACCACCGGAATATCTGCCGCCACGGTTTTTGAAATCGATGCGGGATCGACATCAATATGCAGTACGGTGGCGTTCGGACAATATTTCGCCAGATTATTGGTGGTACGGTCGTCGAAACGCACGCCGACGGCGAAGATGACGTCGGCGTTATGCATAGTCATGTTTGCTTCGTAAGTGCCATGCATGCCAAGCATGCCGAGATTCTGTCGATGCGTGCCGGGAAACGCGCCCAGCCCCATCAGCGAGTTGGTGACCGGCAGATGTAATTTTTCCGCCAGGGTAAGCAGCTCGCCGTCGCATTCGGAGATAATTGCGCCGCCGCCAACATACATAACCGGCTTTTTCGCCGCCAGCAGCGCCTGAACGGCGCGCTTTACCTGTCCTTTATGGCCCTGCGTCGTCGGGTTATAGGAGCGCATGCTGACGCTCTCCGGCCAGACGTAAGGCAGCTTATTCGCCGGGTTGAGGATATCTTTCGGCAGATCGATCACCACCGGGCCGGGACGGCCGCTGGCGGCCAGCCAAAACGCTTTTTTCAGGATGGTCGGGATCTCTTCCGTATGTTTTACCAGGAAGCTGTGTTTGACCACCGGGCGCGAAATGCCGACCATATCGCACTCCTGAAACGCATCGTAGCCGATAAGCGAAGACGGCACCTGACCAGACAGCACCACCATCGGCACCGAATCCATATAGGCGGTGGCGATACCGGTAATGGCGTTAGTGGCGCCCGGCCCGGAAGTGACCAGCACCACGCCGACCTCGCCGGTGGCGCGCGCATAGCCATCGGCCATATGCACCGCCCCCTGCTCATGACGCACCAGCACATGATCAACGCCGCCAACGGTTTGCAGGGCATCATAAATATCCAGCACCGCACCGCCCGGATAACCAAAAACATGCTTTACGCCCTGATCGATTAACGATCGGACCACCATTTCAGCTCCTGACAACATCTCCATTTTTGCCTCCCGGCTTTCAGTTCGCTCTCTGTTCTGGCGCTTACCCGCTATCGCCGCGCAATGGGCAAGGCTAAAGGGATCTACGCAGAGATAAACACAGTGTTAATGCTCAAACCCTGAAAGGCGCTTTCAGAGTCAAGGTACAGGGGGAATGAAGCCCTTGCAGATTTATTTACGCTGGCTTTGGCAATTACCATAACCGCAGAAATCTTGTTGGGTAAACCCCAAACTTACCGCTGCGTTTTCGCCGCTTTCTTTTCTTACGCTAATAAGCGAAAGAAATAACAGAAAAAAAGCTGAGACCAGGCGCAATCAACAGCCGATTATTCTGCATAGCTAAACATTCATAGCAAAAACTTATCATTGGCGCTTTTTTTTCTCGCGCGCGGCGATGATAAAGAAAGACGAAGAAGCATTAAGGTAAAATATGCTGCCACAGGGAACCGGTTTACTATTTTATCCCGCCTTAAT
>NZ_JANION010000140.1:0-8509 GCF_024610815.1 Mixta sp. | reverse complement strand
GCGCTATTTTCTGGAAGTTCACCGCTGCTGATGCCGCGCTTAAAAACAACCGCAGCGAGAAAAAGTAAATAATGATCTACATCATTTCTACATTTTTCACATATATCCGGCTTGATTGATCTGGCGCAATTTATGGCATTTCACGCTCTGGCAAGTTATTGCGAGAAGAGGCGCAAGCCTGGCAATAAGGGAGAGTCGTCATGTCAATGAAATTGGGTTTAGCCGGCGTGCTGCTGGTATGGCTGGTTTATGTAGGCTGGATGGCGAGTTACTACAGCCATACCTTTAGCCTGTTTACACACTAAACGGCATGTTGCCGACTCGCGCTCGTTTATCTACTGTTGCGCAGAAACGGGCGGAGCACGGCAACAGATAGCCTTTAATTTTTTCTCTGTGTTTTATCGTCTCGCCTGCATCCTGCATCCTGCATCCTGCATCCTGCATTCTGCATTCTGCGGTACAGATTGTTTCCCGACGGCGTCAAAACGTCCCCTGAAAGATAAGCCTCTGCCTGAATATCATCTGCGCCGTCCGCCGTTTATCCCTCATGCTGACCGCCGCTTAATGCCGTTTTCCGACCGCTTAGCGCGCCATAGCGCCGCTGACGCGCTTTGTCGCCGCTGGTAAGCGTGCGTCGTGACAGGATAGCCCCGATTCTTTTTATCTCTGGAGTGAGCTATGTCACACGCACTGACGTTTGTTATCGCGACGCTGAGTATCCTCGCTATCTGCTATCGCCTTTATGGGGTATTTTTCGTCCGTAAAGTGCTGAACGCCGATGACAGCGAGGTTACGCCGTCGCATCAGTTGGAAGACGGCAAGGATTACGTGCCGACGAAAAAATGGGTGAACTTCGGCAGCCATTTCGCCGCTATCGCCGCCGCCGGGCCGCTGGTAGGACCGGTGCTGGCCGCGCAGTACGGCTATCTTCCCAGCTTCCTCTGGCTGTTGATCGGCTGCGTAATCGGCGGGGCGGTGCACGATACCGTGGTGCTGTTCGCCTCGATGAAGCATCAGGGGAAATCACTCTCTGAAGTAGCGAAGTCGGAGCTGGGACCGGTTGCTGGCTGGTGCACCGGCCTGGCGATGCTGTTTATCATCACCATTACCATGGCAGGTCTGTCGATGGTGGTGGTGCATGCGCTGGAGCGCAACCCATGGGGCACCTTTGCGGTCTTTATGACTATTCCGGTGGCGATTGGCGTTGGGCTGTGGGAGCGCGTTACCGGCAGTATGCGCGGCGCGACCTGGGTTGGTATCCTGGTGATTTTCGGCTGCGTTATCGCGGGCCCCTATATTCAGGATTCCGCGTTCGGCGCCTGGCTTAGCCTGAAAGCCTCCACCGTCAGCATGCTGCTGCCTTTTTACGCCTTCTTCGCTACCGCTCTGCCGGTATGGATGCTGCTGACGCCGCGCGGCTATCTCTCCAGCTTTATGAAAATCGGCGTGTTTGGCGCGCTGGTTATCGGCGTGGTGTTTATCAACCCGGAAATCCAGTTTCCGGCTGTGACGCAGTTTATCCACGGCAACGGGCCGGTGCTGGCTGGTCCGGTCTGGCCGTTTATCTCGATTACCATCGCCTGCGGCGCGATCTCCGGTTTCCACGCCTTTATCGGCTCCGGCACCACGCCGAAACAGATCGATAAGTGGAACGATATCCTGCCGGTCGCCTTCGGCGCTATGCTGGCAGAGTGCGTGGTGGGCGTCATGGCGCTGATTGCCGCTACCGCACTGCATCCGGCGGATTATTTCGCGATCAACTCGACGCCGGAGGTGTTTGCCGGCTTAGGCATGAATGTGGTGCATCTGCCGCAGCTCAGCGAAGCGATTGGACTCGACCTTTACGGGCGCACCGGCGGCGCGGTAACGCTGGCGGTCGGCATGGCGGATATCTTCACCCGCATCCCCTGGTTCAGCCATCTGGCTTCCTACTTTTTCCAGTTTGTGGTGATGTTTGAAGCGGTGTTTATTCTGACCGCCGTCGATTCCGGCACCCGCGTGGCGCGCTACCTGTTACAGGATTTTCTGGGCGATATCTGGGCGCCGCTGAAGCGCACCAACTGGATGCCGGGCGCGATCGGTTGTAGCATCGTCGCCTGTCTGCTGTGGGGATATCTGCTGAACTCCGGCGATATTAACTCGGTCTGGGCGCTGTTTGGCGTATCCAATCAGCTGATGGCCTCCATTGGCCTGATGATCGGCGCCACCATTATTCTGCGTATGGGACAGAAGCGCAGATATATGCTGACCTGCCTGATTCCGCTGGCTTATCTCTACGTTACGGTTAACTACGCCGCTTGGTGGATGGTGAAAAACGTCTATTTCAACGCCGAGGCAAAAGGCTATAACCTGTTTAACGGCACCATCTCGATCATTATGGTGGCGCTGGGCGTGGTCATCATGATCGCCTCCATTCAGCGTTGGATACAGCTGTGGCGCGCGCGATCGCAGGCGGCGCCCGTCGAAGCGCTCTCCTGAATCTTCTGTTAAGGCCGGTTAATCCGGCCTTTTTTATTGATAGCGTCTGGCAGGAAACTGAGCTGAAAGCGAACTCTGGGTAGAAGGCCGGATCGCCTGATTTCCTGAAAGTGACGCAAAATTAACAAAATGATCAAAAAAACCTGTACAGCTTTTAGGTTTTTGTATAGTTTAGCCACCAGACCGTTAGCCTGTTTTTTAATCTGACCATGAGGGCGCCGATGATGCAGCAGCAACGATGGACACCTGAGACTGGGCATAATCTTGCGCAGTCATGCACGATGGCAGAGAGTTCGCTTCCAACCCAGCAGGAGACGCTGGGACAAATTGTGGAAGAAATTTTACGTGCCGGTCAAACGGTAAATCGTAAAGCGATCTGTTCAAAGCTGGTGGCGCGACTGGATGGCGCCACGGGAACGGAAATGGAAAAACATTATTATGGCCTGCTGGCGTTAGCGCTGGGCCGCGAGTAAATCATATTCTGCTATGCATGCCGCGCTCAGCCGCCTGCCGTTATATCGCAACGTTATTTTGCTATGTCTGTTTGCAGTAAACCTCTCCTGATTTTGGCGTCGCTGTTGCCTCGCAGAACAGTCGCCGCCCGAAAAACGCCTGGTCTTTCCGCAGCGTCGTGGCGTCGTCTTCTATAAAAGAAGCGACGTTGCTCTGCCGAAAAGCCAGTTTTCGTTATCATCAGCACAGGAGAGAAATTGGATAAAGAAGAGTTAAAAAATATGCATGTGGCCCTGGGCGAAGCGGTAATGTCCATTCTGGACAACCGGGGTGCTTTAAATAATCACTCGATTCTTGAGCGATTACAGCAGCTTGCCGAAGCAGAGACGGATGAAGAAAAAATCATGTCTTACTGGCAGGCGAAAAAAGCATTCCGACACATTCCGCAGTCAGTGGCAGGGCACCGTCTGAAAGACGTCAACAGCACTGACAGCAAAACGGCCAGGATGCCTCAGAACCGCTTTGGGTTCAGACGAACCCGCAGTGACGATCGTGAGGACGCTGACTGAGTAAACAGACCGGCAGAATGACTGTAACGCTACAGCATTCTGCCGGTTTTTTATGGCCGCCGTTCAGTGAACCGACATTTTAGAAAAGCCGTTGACGATCACAACGTCGATAGCCATAGCATCAATGGCTTAATGCCGCCCGCCGGGCCTCAGCGCAGGACTCAGGAAGCGAGCTTCATCAGCACCAGCCCTGCAACGATCAGTACGGCCGCGGCGATGCGCATCGGCGTCGCCGGTTCGCCAAGAAAAAGCAGCCCGGCGACAAACGCGCCGACGGCACCGATGCCGGTCCAGAGAGTATAGGCGGTGCCCAGCGGCAGCGATTTCATCGACACCGCCAGCAGCGCGAAGCTGACGATCATTGCCGCGATAGTGATCACGGAAGGTCCGAGGCGAGTGAAGCCCTGCGACTGCTTCATGGCGAAAGACCAGACCACTTCGAATAAGCCTGCAACGGTTAACAAGATCCAGGCCATGCTGGCTCTCCTTCTGTTAAGAGCCGGGCCGTCCCGGACTTGAGTGAAATGAAACCGGGGTCGTCCCCGGTTCGAACGTATTGTGAGAGATCGCGACTCAAAACGCCAGAATGGCGCGCTTAGCCGATCTGATTTTTTCTGCCCGCCTGTGGCGCGATGAGGATTTGCAACAGGCTTATGCAGAGCAGGACCGCCAGCAGCCAGTTGCCCAGCGACAGCGTCCGCTTTCTTTAAACCGCAACCCACGCGTTACCATCCCCTTTTTACCCAACTTTGTTAATAGTGATTAGACTTAAGGGATGTATCTGACAGGAGTGATTATGAAACTTGGTTTCGCTTGTAAATTTCTTAACCCGGAGTCGCTACAGCTTTTCCCTTTTAAATCGCCCACCCGTAAGCGCTTCCTGGGACTGAATCAACAAGACCGAGTGAAGCTGGTTTATGAATACTCCACCATTAACCTGACCAACCTGCTGGCGATCTTTCAGCAGCTGGCGCAGCTGCCCGACGAACTACGCATGATGCGCATCGGCAGCGATCTGCTGCCGCTCTATACCGTGCCGGAAGCGTTGCCGCTTTATCAGGATTTTCTACCCGACCTGGCGGCGCTGTTTGTCCAATGCGGCGAGATGGCGCGCACGAACAACATCCGTCTCTCTTTTCATCCCGGCCAGTATTCGGTGCTGGCGTCGGATAACCCGGACGTGGTGACGAGGGCGCTTGAGGATGTGGAGTATCACGCGCTGTGCGCCAAAATGATGGGCTACGGGAAAACCTTCCAGGATTTTAAAATCAACGTGCATATGAACGGCAGGGGAGGCTTCGACGGTTTCAAAACCGCCTTTAGCAGGCTTAGCCCGGAAGCCCAAAATATGCTGACGGTAGAGAACGATGAGATCTCCTGCTCGCTTGATGATGTACTCCAGGCCAGAGCTCTCTGTCCCATCGTACTGGATATCCATCACCATTGGGTGAAGGAGAATGCGTTTATTCAGCCGGACGATGCGCGCATCGAACTTATTAAAGAATCCTGGCGCGGCGTCCGGCCCGTTCTGCACTATTCCATTTCCCAGGAAGGGCTGATTCCCGAACAGGGTTTTCCCGATCAGCAAACGCTGGGCCTGGCCAAATCAAAGCTACGGGCGCACTCCGATTTCTATTTCAACGACACGCTTAATGACTGGGCGTTATCATTCGATGCGTTCGATATTATGTGTGAGGTGAAGATGAAAAATCTCGCCAGAGACAGGCTGTATGAATATCAGCGGCTGAAAGGGTAAGGTTGTTAACTGTCCGTAACCTAAAGCAAGAGCAATGTTGTACAGTGGCGGCCAGCGGGCTTCGGGATGCAGGCCCGTCCAGGCACCCGCTGAATTCCACCCATAAAAAAGGCCGCTAAAGCGGCCTTTGTCCGGGTAAAGCGTTACCTTATTCGGTGACTTTGTTTTTAAGGTCGCTGGCGCCTTCTTTGGTCTTATTCCAGCCTTTCTCAGTGCCTTCTTTCGTGGCGTCCCAGCCTTTTTCGGTACCTTCTTTGGTTTTGTGCCATGCCTTCTGCGTGCCTTCGCTGGCGCGGCTGCTCAGGTTGTGGCTTTTACCTTCGGCGGCATGCTCAGATTTAAGCTTCAGCTCCTCGCCCTGATTCTGGGTTTGATGCAGTTTTTCTTTCGCGGTGTTCGCCCCTTCATGCGCGGTGGCGACAGTGTCATCGGTAGCGTGTGTAGTTGCAGCAAAAACAGGAGAAGCCAGCAGCAGTGCAGACAGTGCGATGATTGATTTTTTCATATATCCCTCTTTAAACGTTATCAACCTCAACAGTGTAGTTAAGAATGGCACGGCCGTTGGGCATCTGCCTTAGGAATATGCCGTAAAGTGACGGGAAAGGCCGAAGCGGCTGTCGTTGTTATCAGCATGGCAGGGAAGGCGATAAGTGGGCTGGGCATCGGTGTCTGCAGGCTTCCTGAGGTTTGATGTAATCGCGTCCTGACAGGCCGAGCCTTAATCATTAAGCAAAAATTCGGATATCGCCATAAGGCAATAAAACCACTGCTTTCAGCAATATCCCGTAGTTTTAAACTGTCTCGATAAGGGAGCGCACCTGATAAAAAAGCTATGCATAACTCAAATAGCAAAATATTGTGCTATAGATCACACTCCTTCTACAGCGAACCGGGGAATGAGTATGAGTCTGGCATTAGAGCAAGATTTACTTGTGGGCGCGGTATTGGTTGAGATTCTTCGGCAGCATCCAGAAATTAAGCTGAACAGCGAATTTGTGGATGCTGTAGTGGTGATGAGTGAAAGGCTGTGCGAAATCTTCCCACTTGAAACTGAGTAAACCCGCTGAGGGGCGCTCAGGCGGTGAAACGGGGAGGTATCCAGGAAAAATGATAAAAGAAAGATGGAAAATTGACAGTTTGGTTAGTTAGACAGAGTAAGCCCGCTTTGGCGGGCTTTTTTTGTCAAACTTAAACACCTCCTGGGAGGCGGCGATCTTTCTTATGGGGCTTTGGCCATAGAATGCTCGTGCTGAATACTGCCTCGGTTTGTTACCAGCAAATCAGGGAGTAAATAGCATGAGCAGATGTAAATCCGCTTCCCACGTATTCTATCGCTGTCAGTATCATCTCGTATCACAAGCTTTAGGGTAATCACTTCTGGCAAAGTGGCACAGGGTGCGTCAATCTTTGATCTGATAACGCTCAACGGCCACAGAAATGTGGCCTATATTGTCCTTTCAAAAAAGGTGTGTAATTGTATGGTTTTTCATCATAGGGAAATGATGTATGAGCTATGGTCTACCTGGAACGGATCTTTACTACCTGCCGCGCGATAATCTTGAACCTGAGAAATTTGAGTTAATCATGAGTCCATCTCATGCCTGGTCGCGCATTGACAGTGAGTACGTTTTTGATGACAACTGGTCATCGGGTTTTCAGCTGGTTAATATGCAGCGCCGCGCTTTTAACGGTTATACAAATCAGCTGCCGCCACACGGGCCACGCGAGCGGGAAAAACTGAAAAGCATGGTATATGGCGGCCAGGTGGTAATGCTCGAAAGGTTCAGCACTTCGGCAGGCAAATTGTTTTATATCAATGATGACGGCGAACTGATTTGTCGCGATCCGCTGGCCTTCAGATTTAGCGGTGCGCAACGGGTTATTGACGCGTATAAAAATACCGTGGCGCGATGCGACTATAGCCGCACAGGAGGCAAACCACGGCCGACGCCGTTGCCGGTGCAGTCGACAGCGCAGCAGCCCGCCTCACGACTATCAACAGCAAAATGGCGGGCCGCCTGTTGGCCGCTGGTGGTATCTATAACGGCAATGTTGAAGGCTTCCGGCAGACGGCAGAGCAGCTCGGTGGCGATGCGCCAGCGGGCTACGATCAGGTCATGAATAATAAAGGTCTTTTAATTGCTGGGACGTCAGTAGTTGCGGGCTTGGGCATGGGGAGATTAGGTGTCGCAAAAGAAATATCCGAACTAAAAAACCTACATATCTTAGGAAAAGTTGAAGGCGAATATTCTATATTAAGACCCGGTCCATTGCCTAATGATATAGCTGAGACCTTTTCTGGTGGAGTATACAAAGAAATTTCTTTATCAACGGATACGATTTTCTATCGAGGCGGTGTCGATGGGAGGCCGCTGGGCCAGTTTTTCGGATATGAACAACCTCTGGGTGTACTCCAGACCCGCGTTGATAAAGCAGTATTGCCAAAATGGCCTAATGGTAGCGCCTCACCACTTAATAGTTATTATGAGATTCAGATCCCCGCAGGAACAAGAGTCTATGTGGGTGAAGTAGGCTACCAGTCATCTCTTTACTCTGGGGGTACGGAGCAAGTTGTCGTGCCTACGCCGTGGAAAATACCCGGAGTTAAAATAATTAGCAATGGAAATATAAAATGAAAAATGAAATAAAAAAAACTGTAATCGCGATTACTAATATATTGTCCTCAAATAATGAGGGTTCATGGGCGGAAATATTCGAAAAGTTAAGTCGTGAACTCGATGTTGATTGTGAATCATCCATTCTGTCATTGAAAGGTCTATATGGCGGGATGGGATCGTTTAACGATATTATTCTTCATGAAAATGGAACTCCATTAATCCGAGAAAATGATGAGTTAGATGATTTGAGACATGCTCTCTATAACCAACTGACGCAGGCTATTGACGCTCTAAATAATGGTAAATATTGAGGGTAATGCTGGTTGAATTGGTAGAAACTTAAATAGAATCATTACAATAAAGTGAAGTCGAGTTATAGGCTGAAAAGTGTTATGTAATCAAAAATGAGTTAAAAAATGTTGACTTTGCATAGAACTGGCACTCACACTTCAAATAGTGGAGTAAAGTACCCAAATCATACTAACACTCAAAATCCTGACTCTCGGCGGGATCTTATTTCCGCCGATACCCAGTACCTTAGCGAATACCCCTGCTGGACCGTCTCGGCGCATTTCTTTATGAAATAAGTGAAAATCGATAACTTTTTTTGTGAGTATTATCGATATTTATTGGAA
>NZ_JANION010000137.1:0-7943 GCF_024610815.1 Mixta sp. | reverse complement strand
ATAGATTGCAGATACGCGGCGGCGCGCTTCCGTTTTCATTTTTAAGCTGCCTGTGCGGCAGTGAACCGTTCAAATCCACCCCAAAACCTTTACAAAATAAACAGATACCGCTTTTTCAGCCGTAAAACCCTTTTTTCTGCTCTTTAATTTCTTTCCTGTAAAATCAATGAATTACATTAGCACTAATAAAAAGGGTTCTCTTTATTAACGTGTGATGCCTTACCGATCCACCCGCAGGCAGACACGCCCTCCAACAAACCATCCAACCAACAACAAGCGCAGCCAATCTAAAACGTGGATAACGCGCCCATAAAAAACGCGCCTCGCTGGCAGGCGAGACGCGCTCTTATCAAATAAATAACTTAGCCGTGCTGGCGAATTCGGGCGATCAGCGTATCGACGGTATCGATATTAGGTGCGGCGACAATCAGCGCCCTGCCCAGCCCAATCGCGTGGTGCACGCATTCAGTATGCATCGCCGGATCGGGGATGTTTTTCATATCCGCAACGTGCGACATACCGACGGTGCGGCGGATCAGTTCGGTGCCGCAGTAGCCGATGCTGTCGGCAAACACTTTTTTGAGAAATTCGCTGACGTAGCCGGGCCAGGACAGCGTGCGATCGCGGGTTTTCTCCGTTGCCAGCGCCTGAAAACGTTCGGCGAAAGTGATCCACACTTCGCGCACGTCCGTTAAGCGCTGCTCGCGCGCATCGGCGGCCTCACGCGGCGCCAGCAGCCCCGGCAGCGCGCAGTAGTTCAACAGCAGATTGCCCAGCGCGGTGCCGACGTCAAAACCCATCGGCCCGAAATAACCGAACTCGGCGTCAATCGCTTTCAGACTGTCGTCGGCGACGAAGATCGAACCGCTGTGGATATCGCCGTGTAGCAGCGCCTCGGCGTGGGCGAAAAAGCGATGCTTCAGCCCCGCCACCTCATTACGCAGCCGATCGTCGCTGCGTAGTTCAGACACTGCCGCTTCCAGCGCCGTCGGATAGCTGTTGCGCGGATGGTCCTCATACGGATCGGTAAAGAAGAGATCTTCCGTGATTTCGCACATTTCAGGGTTGATAAAGTGCGCAACCTGCGCCTTTTTCTCATGCGGATGCAGGTAAAAATCGGAGGTATGAAACAGCGTTTGCGCCAGATACTCGCCCAGCTGACGCGCCGCCTGCGGATAGTACCGCCCCTGTACCAGCTCGCCGCGCCAAATGCGATGGCTGGAGAGATCTTCCATCACCATCACTGCCAGCTCTGCGTCGTAATGCAGCACTTTTACCGTATGCTGCGGGCAGTGACGGTAGTGTTCAATCAGGGTTTCCGCTTCCAGCCGCGCGCGGTCCAGCGTCAACGGCCAGGATTCGCCGACGCAGCGCACCCAGGGCAGCGCCTGCTTCACCACGATGCGGCTGTTACCGTCACGATCGAAGATTTTAAACACCAGATTAAGGTTACCGTCACCAATCTCTTCGGCGTCCACCAGCGAAGACGCATCGCTCAGTCCGCTAAATCGTTGCGCATATGCCACCGCATCGGCGGCAGTGAACGTCCGGTATTGCGACATTATCCGTTTCCTCTGCAAATCTGTAGTAAAAGCCGTTCAGACGTCTATACTTCCGTTTCGCATGTTGGCACAATATACAGCATTAACGCAACATGGATTTCACCCTTATGCAAACTCTTCATACCACCAGTCTGCGCGTGCGTGATAACCAGCTGTGGATCCTCGATCAGCAGGCGCTGCCGCAGCAGCAAAACTGGCTGGACGCCAGCAGCGTAGACGCGCTGGTTAGTCATATTCACGCGCTGCGGGTGCGCGGCGCGCCGCTGATCGGCCTCTCCGCCAGCCTGCTGCTGGCGCTGCTGGCGGAAAACGGCATGCCGCGCGATGAGCTGGCGCAGGCGCTGACAGTGCTGCGCGCCGCACGACCCACCGCGGTTAACCTGATGAACAATCTGGATCGCATGAAGCAGGCGCTGAAGCAGGAAAACTATGTCGCCGCCCTCGGTGCGGAGGCGCTGCGGCTGGTGGAAGAGGATAAAGCGCTGTGCGACGCCATCGCGCGCGCCGGCAGCGAACGGGTGCCGCGCGGCAGCCGGATTTTGACGCACTGTAATACCGGTGGCCTGGCGACTGCTGGCATCGGCACCGCCATCGGCGTGATTGCGCGCGCCTTTGAGCAGGGAAACGTGGAGATGGTGTGGGTGGATGAGACCCGTCCGCTATTACAGGGCGGGCGGCTAACCGCCTGGGAGCTGGGCGAGCTGGGCATCCCTAACCGTTTGATCTGCGACTCCATGGCGGCGGCACTGATGGCGCAGCAGCAGGTAGACGCCGTCTGGGTCGGCGCCGATCGCATCGCCGCCAACGGCGACGTGGCGAATAAAATCGGCACCTACAGCCTGGCGGTGCTGGCGCGCTATCACAACATTCCGTTTTACGTCGCCGCGCCGCACACCACGCTGGATCGCGCCTGTCCCGACGGCAGCGCCATTCCGATCGAACAGCGCGCCGCCGCCGAAGTGACAGGCGCAGCGGGCAGTTTTGGACAGGTGCAGTGGGCGCCGCAGAATGCGCAGGTGTGGAACCCGGCATTCGACGTCACCCCGGCGTCGCTCATCAGCGGCTGGGTGCTGGATACCGGCGTCGTCACGCCGGAAGCGGTAGCGGCCGGTTATTTCCAGCCGTGATGCCAACGTTAATCCTTATGCGCGAGGTGCATCACCATTTCGGCCGGGCAGCACAAATAAACGTGCAAATAGCGGTTGTCGTTTCGACTGGATAAACAAGCAGGCGATAATGCGGACGGCGGTCGCCGTCCGCATGAGATATGTCAGGGCAGACGCGGATAGGTCACGGCGATCGGATCGCCGGTAAAGTTGGCGATCCAGCCCTCCGGGTTATCGAAAATACGGATCGCGGTAAAGTGCGGCTGCGATCCCATATCAAACCAGTGCGGCGTGCCGGCCGGCACTGAGATCAGATCGTTCTTCTCACACAGAATCTGATAAACGCGCCCTTCCAGATGCAGGCAGAACAGCCCTGCCCCTTCAACGAAAAAGCGCACCTCGTCTTCACCGTGGGTATGCTCGGAGAGAAATTTCGTGCGCAGCGCCTCTTTCTGCGGATTATCGGCGCGCATGCTGATCACATCCCAGCTCTGGTAACCCTTTTCCGCCACCAGCCGATCGATGGCATGCTGATAGGCGCCGATCACGGTTTCCGCATCGGGATTTTCTCCCAGTTCACGATCCGCCTCCCAGCGCTCAAAACGCACGCCGCGCGCGTTCAGCTGCTCGCGGATCGCCTCAGGATCGGTGCTGTGCCAGATCGGCACCGTGGTTTCTGTCTCGGTATAAATGGTTAATTCACTCATAAGGAAAACGGCTCCAGCTTAATCTGATCAAAACGGTTAACCTGGCGATGGGTACTGTCATTATCCGCTTCGCCGCGAATCAACTGCAGGGTATGCCACCCAGCCTGCTGCGCCGCATCCAGCTCCTGCCGAATATCGGAAAGAAACAGCAGCGCGCTGGCGGGCAGGCCAATCTGACCGGCAATGTTCTGGTAAGCGCTTACCTCGCGCTTGGCGCCGACATGCGTGTCGAAGTAGCCGTTGAACAACGCCGTAATATCGCCGCAGTCGCTATAGCCGAACAGCAGCTTTTGCGCCGCAACCGATCCAGAAGAATAAACGTACAGGGAAATACCCTGCTCACGCCACTTTTTTAGCGCGGGCAGGACATCAGGATAGAGATGGCCGGTAAAGTCGCCGTTCAGGTAGCCGCTGCGCCAGATCATGCCCTGCAACGCCTTCAGCGCGGTCGATTTCCGATCCTCATCCATAAACCGATAGAGCGTGGCTATCAGCGCATCGACGTCGGCCTGCGGCTGGCTAATCTCCCGGCGCAGCGCGTTCAGCGCGTCGACCACCTCCGGTTGATCCTGCTGCGTCCGCACATAGTCCGCCAGATGCTGACGCGCCCAGGGAAACAGAACGTTATGTACAAAGCGGATATCGCTGGTGGTGCCTTCAATATCGGTAACAATCGCGCGAATCATGCTCTCTCCAGCAAACGACGTTGCATTTCACAGTTAAACAGAAACTCCAGCCCTTCCAGGTGACGGCGCGCCTCCTGCACATCTTTGCCCCAGCAGGTCAGGCCATGGCCGCGCAGCAGAAAACCGTAGCGCAGCGGCTGGCGCTGCGCGTACTCCCCGATGCGTCGCGCCAGCGCGTCGATATCCTGATCGTTATCGAACAGCGCGATGGCGACCCGATCGAGATGGCTGTGCTGACCGGCCAGCGTTTTTTGCATCTCGTAGCCCTGTAACAGCAGCGTCGGGCCTTTCTCCACCCGCGACAGCACGGTGCTGTTGACGCTATGGGTATGCAGCACCGCGCCCGCATCGGGGAACAGGCGGTAGATCAGCGTATGCAGCCCGGTTTCGGCGGAAGGCCTGCGCCCGGCAGCGGCCTGACCGGTGGCGATCGAGACTTCGATAAAGTCGTCAGCGCTCAGGCTGCCCTTATCCTTGCCCGATTCGCTCAGCAGGCAGATGGTGTCATCGCCGCGCACCGACATATTGCCGCCGGTAGCGGGCGCCCAGCCCTGCTGTCCAATCCAGTGGCAGGCAGCCACCAGCTGCGCCAGTTGCGAAGTTACCGTCATAGTGTTCCTTATCTCTGAGTCGCTGAAGGAGAAAGCGCGTTTAGACGTCTACCCGTCTTGATTGCCAAATACTAACATCATGATTATAGTGGCTCAACACAGCCGTAACATCGGGCCGCTATCCATCCTGAAGGTGAGCCATTTATGTCATGTAACCCGTTGATTCCAGAAAGTAAGCTGCCCGCGCTGGGCACCACGATTTTCACCCAGATGAGCGCGCTGGCGCAGGCGCACAACGCCATTAATCTCTCGCAGGGGTTTCCCGATTTTGATGGGCCGCATTATCTGCAACAGCGGCTGGCGCATCACGTCAGCCAGGGCGCCAACCAGTATGCGCCGATGACCGGCGTGGCGCCGCTGCGCGAGGCGATCGCCGACAAAACCGCCGAACTGTACGGCTGGCGTCCCGACATTAACGAGGAAATTACCGTGACCGCTGGCGCTACCGAGGCGCTTTATGCGGCGATCACCGCGCTGGTGCGGCCAGGCGATGAGGTGATCTGCTTCGATCCCAGCTACGACAGCTATGCGCCCGCCGTGACGCTGGCAGGCGGCGTGATGAAACGCCTGACATTACAGCCGCCCGCTTTTCGCGTGGACTGGCAGGCGTTTGAGCCGCTACTGTCGCCACGCACCCGGCTGGTGATTCTGAATACGCCGCACAATCCCTCCGCTACCGTCTGGCGCCAGAGCGATTTTGCCGCGCTGTGGCAGGCAATCGCTGATAAGCCGATCTACGTACTGAGCGATGAAGTGTATGAGCATATCTGCTTCAGCAATGAAGGCCATCACAGCGTGCTGGCGCATCCGCAGCTGCGCGAACGCGCCATCGCCGTCTCGTCGTTTGGCAAGACCTATCATATGACCGGCTGGAAAGTGGGTTACTGCGTCGCGCCGCCTGCGCTGAGCGTGGAAATCCGCAAGGTGCATCAGTATCTGACATTTTCGGTGAACACGCCGGCGCAGCTGGCACTGGCCGATATGCTACGCGCCGAGCCGGCGCATTACCGTGAATTGCCGGCGTTCTATCGCGCGCGCCGCGATCGCTTCGTTCAGGCGTTAAGCAGCAGCCGCTTCGAGATTTTGCCCTGCGAAGGCACCTATTTCTTACTGGCGGACTACAGCGCCATCTCCGATCTGGATGATGTCAGCTTCTGCCGCTGGCTGACGGAAACGGTGGGCGTGGCGGCGATTCCGCTGTCGGTATTCTGCGCGGACGGCTTCCCGCACCGCCTGATCCGCCTCTGTTTCGCCAAGCAGGAAAGCACCCTGCTCGCCGCTGCGGAGCGCCTATGTCAGATTTAAATCTTACGCTATTGCAGCAGCCGCTGGTCTGGATGGATGGCGAAGCGAACCTGGCCTATTTCGACAGCCTGCTGGCGTCGCTGACCGGCCGCGATCTGATTGTGCTGCCGGAGATGTTCACTACCGGTTTCGCGATGGAGGCGGCGCAGCAGTCGCTGCCGCAGGAGCAAGTGGTGGCATGGCTGGCGGATCATGCGCGTCGGCTTGACGCGATGGTCGGCGGCAGCGCCGCGCTGCAAACGGAAAAAGGGGCGGTGAACCGCTTTCTGCTGGTGGAGCCGAGCGGCCGCCTGCACAGCTATGACAAGCGTCACCTGTTCCGCATGGGCGATGAGCATCATCACTATGTCACTGGCGAGCGGCGGGAAATTTTCACCTGGCGCGGCTGGCGTATTTTGCCGCAGGTTTGCTACGACCTGCGCTTCCCGGTCTTTTCCCGCAACCGCAATGATTACGATCTGGCGCTCTACGTGGCGAACTGGCCGGAGGCGCGCAGCCATCACTGGCAGGCGCTGCTGATGGCGCGCGCGATTGAAAATCAGGCGTACGTGGCGGGCTGCAACCGCGTAGGCGAAGATGGCAAGGCGCTGCGCTACAGCGGCGACAGTCAGATTATCTCGCCGCAGGGGATGATTCTCGATCGCGCCGAGGCGCATCAGCCCGCGATTCTGAATGCCACGCTGTCACTGGAAACGCTGAACCGCTACCGCGACAGCTTCCCGGCGTGGCGCGATGCGGATGATTTTCACTGGTAGCGCGCAGCGTAGCGTTCCATCCGGGACGCTACGTTTAACCCCTTAGCGCCGCCTTCACCCGCCCGTTAATGCTGTCAATCGCCTGATGCCCGCATCCTGTCAGCCGGACGCGCGCGAGATTCATCGCCGCGCCGTAAATGTCCGGTATCACCAGAACCCGCCCTTATCGATAAAAGCGTATTTATCATGTGCCGCGATCGACCGCCGCTTCGCGTTTCGGCAACGGATTAAACAGCGCGTTCAGCGTTACCGAGACCAGACAGGCGGCGCTGATGCCGGAGTGAAACAGCGTCTGTACCCAGCCAGGAAAGCGGTCGTAAAAGCCCGGCATCACCACCGGAATGATGCCGAATGCGAGCGCGGTGGCGACAATCACCAGATTCATATTGTCTTTGTAATCCACCTTCGCCAGCGTACGGATGCCGCTGGCGGCGACGGTGCCGAACAATACCACGCCCGCGCCGCCCAGCACCGGCATCGGAATCGCCGCGATAACGCGCCCCAGCACCGGCAGCAGACCGAGCAGGATTAAGATCGCCCCGCCCGCCGCCACCACGAAACGGCTTTTGATGCCGGTCATCGCCACCAGCCCGATGTTTTGCGCAAAGGCGCTCTGAGGAAACGAGTTAAATAGCGGCGACAGCGCGCTGGTCAGCATATCGGCGCGCAGCCCGCGCGCGATGCGCTGCTCATCCACCGGCGTGCCGATAATCTCGCCGATCGCCACCAGCCCGGCGGTGGTCTCCGTCAGCAGCACCAGCACGATCAGCATCATCGACAGGATCGCCGCCGCATCGAACTGCGGCAGCCCGAAGTGGAGCACGCCCGGCAGCGCAAACAGATCGCCCGTCATCACGCCGCTGAAATTCGCTTTGCCGGTCATTGCCGCCAGCAGCGTGCCGAACGCCATTGCCAGCAGCACCGCCAGGCGCTTAATGCCGCCGCCGCCCACTTTGCTCAGCAGCAGCACCGTCGCCAGCGTCAGCGCCGCCAGCCCGATATTCTCCGGCGCGCCCCAGTCCGCCGCTTTTGGATTGCCGCCCATCGCCCAGCGCGCCGCCACCGGCATCAGCGACAGCCCGATCGCCGTAATCACCGTGCCGGTCACCAGCGGCGGGAAAAAGCGGATAACGTGGGCGAAAAAGGGCGCGATCAGCAGGCCGAACAGCGAGGCGCCGATAATCGCCCCCGCCACCACCGGCAGGCCGCCG
>NZ_JANION010000133.1:0-47311 GCF_024610815.1 Mixta sp. | reverse complement strand
CCTGCTGTCACCCTTTGACGTGGTGATATGGATGACGGATGGCTGGCCGCTGTATGAATCCCGCCTGAAGGGAAAGCTGCACGTAATCAGCAAGCGATATACGCAGCGAATTGAGCGGCATAACCTGAATCTGAGGCAGCACCTGGCACGGCTGGGACGGAAGTCGCTGTCGTTCTCAAAATCGGTGGAGTTGCATGACAAAGTCATCGGGCATTATCTGAACATAAAACACTATCAATAAGTTGGGACCATTACCTGCAGCCATGATGCTATACGCCACCAAAAATAAAAACGACGTGTTGGACTTGTAATGCAGCGGTGCACGGCCTTACTCCAGCTGAACAGCTTTTTACCATCACGGCTAATCACTTCAATGCGCAGGCATTCTTTCAGATGGATCAGGTCGGTTGCCCCCATGCTTGCAACTGGAGCTGGAGCTGGCTCAAAGGTCGAACCGGGAGCTAAAGATAAATCTTCCATAAACTGGCGGAATCTCTGAAATGTCTCATTACTTGTTATGTGCTTCCATTACAAGTGGAAGGATTCCGAAAGAATAACGAAGTCGCTTGGTTTTGGAAAGGATCTTTGTCATTTAATGCTAAGTAGCTTTTAGCATCACGGCGGTAGTCAAAGCCCTTACCAGACCCCACAGAATGGCCACAACGCTACGTAAAATCGAACTCAATCCCGCATTTCAATACGATCACGCGCCCAGAGTGGCGCAGGATATATTATTGCACCGGAAAAATAATTGCTTCGCTCATCAAATCGGCGCTACACCGCATCCGCCTGCGGGTTTTGCATCAGAAAAATTATTTTAGTTTTCTTTTTTACAAAACGCCCCCATCAGCCCGCGCCGCCGGGCTTCCTGCTGAAAAACCGCAACTGTAATGTGTGAAATAAATTTCACTTTTTTCAGTAAACCGGATCGCCTTTGGACTGCTGGGAAATTAATTTAATGATTTATATGGGAAAGTTAATTTTACTTGGAGCTGAATTGTGTGAGGCCGCCGGACGATCTGAAAGGATGGCAGGCGTGGCGCGGCGCGGCTTTCACGTGCTGGTGAAACTGAAATCTGTTGCGAAGCGAAAATATTGTTAGCCAGCCGAGAAAATCACGAAGAACGGGAGTATTTCAGGCTGCTATCAGAAAACTTACGCAACACTGGGGCAAAAAAGGGTCATTGGGCAGTACGAAAAGAAAAAACCACCTCGAAAGGTGGATTTAATGCGCTGATTTAACAGCTAAAATTTGGTGGCCCCTGTTGGGTTTGAACCAACGACCAAGCGATTATGAGTCGCCTGCTCTAACCACTGAGCTAAGGGGCCTGTGGGGCGTGATTATAAAGTAACTCGCCTGGGCAATCCAGCTATCGCTTATCGGTTGGCGATTTTTACAGCAGTTCAATTGCTTGAAAAGCCTTCATTTCTTTGAGTGTCGACAGCGCAACGGGACGTGTCGCAAAAGCCGATGCCTGCGTCAGGCGATCGGTTGCTAAACTATTAAGCATTATGCCAGGCTGACGTACAACAGGAGAGCAGGGATGAGTGATCATGAGATCAAAGATATTATCGCGCCCGGCCTGCGGGTGGTTTTTTGCGGCATCAATCCGGGCAAGTCTTCCGCCCATACCGGTCACCACTTCGCTTATTCAGGAAACCGCTTCTGGAAAACGCTCTGGCTGGCCGGCTTTACCGAGCGCCAGCTCAAACCGGAAGAGGAGTTGCACCTGCTGGATACCCGCTGCGGTATCACCAGGCTGGTGGATCGACCAACAAAAGAGGCCAGCGAGCTGTCGACGGATGAGCTGCGCGAAGGTGGCAAATCATTGATAGAAAAAATGCTGCATTACCAGCCAGCGGCGCTGGCGGTGTTAGGTAAGGATGCCTACAAAAAGGCGTTTCGTCAGAGCAAAGTGGAGTGGGGCAGGCAGGCTGCCACCATCGGCGAAACGGAAGTCTGGGTGTTGCCCAATCCCAGCGGCCTGAACCGCGCCACGCAGGAAAAGCTGACGGAAGCCTATAAAGAACTGGAAAGCGCGCTGACGCTGCGCGGACGTTAGCCAATAAAAAAGGCTTCCCGGAGGAAGCCTTTTTACGCTATCGATGCGCTTAGTCGTCCAGGAAGCTGCGCAGCACTTCTGAACGGCTTGGATGACGCAGCTTACGCAGCGCCTTCGCCTCGATCTGACGAATACGCTCGCGGGTAACGTCAAACTGTTTGCCTACTTCTTCCAGCGTGTGGTCGGTGTTCATATCGATACCGAAACGCATACGCAGCACCTTCGCTTCACGGGCCGTCAGGCCAGCCAGCACGTCATGCGTGGCGGAACGCAGGCTCTCAGAGGTGGCGGAATCCAGCGGCAGCTCCAGCGTGGTGTCTTCGATAAAATCGCCAAGATGCGAATCTTCATCATCACCAATCGGCGTCTCCATGGAGATCGGCTCTTTAGCGATTTTCAGCACCTTGCGGATTTTATCTTCCGGCATCAGCATACGCTCGGCCAACTCTTCCGGCGTCGGTTCGCGGCCCATCTCCTGCAGCATCTGACGCGAAATACGGTTGAGTTTGTTGATCGTCTCAATCATATGCACCGGAATACGGATGGTGCGCGCCTGATCCGCGATAGAGCGGGTAATCGCCTGACGAATCCACCAGGTCGCATAGGTGGAGAACTTGTAGCCGCGACGGTATTCGAACTTATCTACCGCCTTCATCAGGCCGATGTTGCCTTCCTGAATCAGATCCAGGAATTGCAGGCCGCGGTTGGTGTATTTCTTGGCGATTGAAATCACCAGACGCAGGTTCGCTTCCACCATCTCTTTCTTCGCACGACGCGCTTTCGCCTCGCCGATCGACATACGACGGTTGATATCTTTTACCTGTTCAATCGTCAGGCCGGTCTCTTCCTCGATCTGCATCAGTTTCTGCATGCTGCGCTGCACATCTTCTTCCACGTCGCGCAGTTTTTCAGACCAGGGTTTGTTCATCGCCAGCGCCGCCTGGAACCAGGTTGGGCTGGTCTCATTACCGGTAAACAGGGTAATGAAGTTTTTCTTCGGCATCTTGCACAGTTCGACACACAGTTTCATGATGATGCGCTCTTGCGTACGTACGCGCTCCATCATTTCACGCATGTTGTTGACCAGATAGTCAAACTGCTTCGGCACCAGACGGAACTGCTTAAACACTTCCGACAGTTTCTGGATCTCTTCAATCGCGTCGGCGTGACTGCGGCCTTTCGCCTTGATCGTCAGGCGCGTCGCTTCATACTGATCGCGCAGCTCGATGAATTTTTCACGCGCCAGTTCAGGATCGATGCTGTTGTCGTCATCGCTGCTGTCGCTGTCGTCGTCTTCATCTTCGTCATCTTCATCGGCGCGCTCTTCTTCTGACAGTTCAGAGCCAACGTGGGTAGCAGTCGGCGCCAGATCTTCTTCGGCGTTAGGATCGACGAAGCCGGTAATCAGATCTGACAGGCGTGACTCGCCTGCCTCAACGCGATCGTACTGCTCCAGCAGATAAGTGATCGCTTCCGGGTACTCGGCGACGGAACACTGCACCTGGTTAATGCCGTCTTCGATACGCTTGGCGATGTCGATTTCGCCTTCGCGCGTCAGCAGTTCGACGGTGCCCATCTCACGCATGTACATGCGGACAGGATCGGTTGTGCGTCCAATTTCAGATTCTACGCTGGATAACACCTGAGCTGCCGCTTCAGCCGCATCTTCGTCCGTGTCAGCGCTGTTTTCGTTCAGCATCAGATCATCGGCATCAGGCGCTTCTTCCACCACCTGAATACCCATGTCGTTGATCATCTGGATGATGTCTTCGATCTGATCGGAGTCGACGATATCTTCCGGCAGATGGTCGTTGACCTCGGCATAGGTCAGATAGCCTTGCTCCTTACCACGGGTGACAAGCAGCTTAAGCTGTGACTGCGGGTTTTGCTCCATAAGACGGTATCCACACTTCTGTTAATTTGATTGGTGTCGGGTCAGCCATAAGGGCCAACAATAACAGTTGAAGGCGTTTGGATTATTGCCGCTGCCCTCGTGGCGGCTTTCAGGGTCTGCCTGAGTATATATCGGCACTTAAGCCGCTAAAGTTTGCTGTGAGACTGTCATGCTTATCCGTTTGCGTTCCGGCCTGCGCGTTGCTCCCCCTATTCTGTTTATATCAGGGGACGCCGTGCCGTAAGCGCTGGTAATGTCTCTTGATACCAACGCGATCGCGAATCTATTTCTTTGCCAGCGCCTGGCTTAATGAGCGCACTTCTTCGCGCTCTTCAGGGCTGAGGCCGTGCGTTCTGGAGCGCGCGATCAGCGCTTCCAGACGCTGCTCCAGCGCAGAGTCGTACATTTTCGCCAGAGAATCCTGAAACATCGCCTCTACTTCGTCATCAACAATCATGTGGTTCCATGTTGCGAGCGTTTCAAGGTGCTGGCTAAAATTTGTGCCGCGATATAACTCTAGTAGCTGGCCAGTGGTCAGGCCAGGGTTTGCGTTACAACTCTGCACCAGTTCCATAAAAAGCGGCAATCCTGGCATATTCAGCTGTTCCAGGCCCTGCAACGACGGCACCATGGTCGCCAGATGCGGGTTTTGCACCAGCAGGCCCACCAGAATGCGCATAGTGGTGCGCTTCAGCTGCGGCGCGGCCGGCTGGGCGCCGCTTTCGGCCTGTTTTGGCAGCAGCTTCTCCAGCTGGTTGTCATCCAGAATGCCAAGCATATTGCCCAGTTCCTGACGCAGATAAATGCGCAAGGTTTCGCCGGGGATCTGGCTAATCAACGGCAGCGCCAGCGTGCTAAGACGCGTGCGGCCGTCGCGGGTACTCAGATCGACCTGCGGCAGCAGCGTGTCGAACAGGAAGCTGGAGAGCGGCATCGCCTGCTCCATCCGCGCTTCGAACGCCGCTTTGCCCTCTTTACGAATCAGCGTATCCGGGTCTTCGCCGTCGGGCAGAAACATAAAGCGTAGTTGACGACCGTCATTCATGTAAGGCAATGCGGTCTCTAAAGCACGCCATGCCGCTTCGCGGCCCGCCCGATCGCCGTCGTAACAGCAGATGACGTTGTCCGTACTGCGGAACAGCAGCTGAATATGATCGGCCGTCGTGGAGGTACCCAGCGAAGCGACGGCATAATCAATGCCGAACTGCGCCAGCGCCACTACATCCATATAGCCTTCGACAACCAGCAGCTTCGCCGGTTCAGGATGCTGCTTCTGCGCTTCATACAGGCCATAGAGTTGACGGCCCTTATGGAAAATATCGGTTTCCGGCGAGTTCAGGTACTTGGGTGTGCCGTCGCCCAATACGCGCCCGCCGAAGCCGATAACCCGGCCACGCTTGTCGCGGATAGGGAACATGACGCGATCGCGGAAACGATCGTAACTCCGGCCCTGATCGTTGGTCACCAGCATGCCTGCGTCAATCAGCGACTGACGATCTTCAGGGTTGCGGCCAAAACGCTTCAGAGCGTTATCCCAGCCGGGCGGCGCGAAGCCGATGGCGAAATGCGCAATCACTTCATCGCTTAGCCCGCGCTGATTCAGATAGGCGCGCGCCGCGGTCGCCTGAGACTGGGTAAGCGCCTGCTGATAGAAATCGGCAAGCCCGGTCATAAGCTGATAAAGGCTTTGACGCTGATGGCGTTCCAGCTGGCTGGGACCGCTGCCGGCTTCATAGGGCACTTCCAGCCCGTGCAGCGTGGCCAGCTCTTCAATGCTTTCGACGAACTCCAGACGATCGTAATTCATCAGGAAGTCGATAGCGTTGCCGTGAGCGCCGCAGCCGAAACAGTGATAGAACTGTTTCTCACCGTTAACGGTGAAAGAAGGGGTTTTTTCGTTATGGAAAGGACAGCACGCGTGAAAATTCTTACCCTGTTTTTTCAGCTTAACGCGGGCATCAATAAGATCCACAATGTCCGTGCGGGCAAGTAAGTCACTGATAAATACGCGTGGAATTCGTCCGGCCATAAGCCCCGTTTTCTTCGCTCATAAACGAAAATAAGCCGCGCTTCCTTCCGGAAAGCACGGCCTCTAACTTGACTCTGTCTGCGTTTAACACGCGGTGGAAGCGCAAGGCTTCCGAAAGAAATTAGTACAGACGAGTGCGGCGTGCGTTTTCGCGAGCCAGTTTCTTGGCGTGACGCTTAACAGCAGACGCTTTAGCGCGCTTACGTTCGGTAGTCGGTTTTTCATAAAACTCACGACGACGAACTTCAGCCAGAACGCCTGCTTTTTCGCAGGAACGCTTGAAGCGACGCAGTGCTACGTCGAACGGCTCGTTTTCACGTACTTTAATTACCGGCATGTAACTCTCACCTCGATAAATTCGGTCTTTTGCTGACGTCAGCGTCAGCTCATTTCAAAATGGTGCGGAATTTTACAACAATAGCGTCTGCGTTGTAAAGCAACATTGAGCTATGCAAACCAACAGAGCGCTCTGGCGGCTGCCGGATTTTTGCAGGCGAAGGAGTATAGCGTAAAGCGCAACGGGGCGTTCAATATTTTTTCGTTTTTTGCTCATAAAGCAGGCAGGCACCTCACAAAATCGCGCCAGCGCCATCAGGCGCTGTGGTACACTGCGCGCCGCAACAGAGAGGTAAAGCAACCATGCGCGTTCTGGGTATTGAAACATCCTGCGATGAAACCGGCATTGCCATTTATGACGATGAGGCCGGTTTGCTCGCTAATCAACTCTATAGTCAGGTGAAAGTCCATGCCGATTATGGCGGGGTGGTGCCGGAACTGGCTTCACGCGATCACGTGCGTAAAACCGTGCCGCTAATTCAGGCCGCATTGCAGGAGGCGGGTCTGGAAGGCAAGGATATCGACGCGGTCGCCTATACCGCAGGCCCTGGGCTAGTCGGCGCGCTGCTGGTTGGCGCAACCATCGGCCGTTCGCTGGCGTTCGCCTGGCAGGTTCCCGCCGTGCCGGTACATCATATGGAAGGGCATCTGCTGGCGCCGATGCTGGAAGATAATCCGCCGCAGTTTCCGTTCGTTGCGCTGCTGGTCTCCGGCGGCCATACGCAGCTGATCGGCGTGACCGGCATTGGCGAATATACGCTGCTGGGCGAGTCCATCGACGACGCCGCCGGCGAAGCGTTCGATAAAACCGCCAAGCTGCTGGGACTCGACTATCCCGGCGGACCGATGCTTTCCCGTATGGCGCAGCAGGGCACGCCGGGGCGTTTTACCTTCCCGCGCCCGATGACCGACCGACCAGGGCTCGATTTCAGCTTCTCTGGTCTTAAAACGTTCGCGGCCAACACCATTCGTGAGAACAGCGACGATGCGCAAACCCATGCGGATATCGCTCGCGCTTTCGAAGATGCCGTAGTCGATACGCTGGCGATAAAATGTAAGCGTGCCCTGGAGCAGACCGGTTTCAAACGTCTGGTGATGGCGGGCGGCGTCAGCGCCAACCGCACGCTGCGCGCGAAGCTGGCGGAGATGATGCAGGCACGCGGTGGGGAAGTTTTTTACGCCCGTCCTGAATTCTGTACCGACAACGGCGCGATGATCGCTTACGCTGGCATGGTGCGCCTGAAGGGCGGCACGCGCGGCGAGCTTGGCGTTACCGTTCGTCCGCGTTGGCCTTTGGCTGAGCTGCCGGCGATAGCGTAAAAAGGCGTATCGCTAAAAAACGATGCTGTTTTTCTGAGGGGGACAGCATCGTTTACACAGAGAACGGAATTAATTGCCCAGCAGTTTATTCAGCAAGCCCCCGATCAGCGGGATATTGCTAATACCGCCTTCTAACCATGATCCGATCTGCCATCCTACGGCCTCGCCCAGCTGCTGGCCTAAATCAGGGAAATAATCTTTTATATCGATGGTGCCGATAATCGGCAGTTTAATCCCCATTTCCGGTATCATCGTATAAAGCGAATTGCCGATAAAACCTGCTACGTTGCCGGAAACAGTCGCGATAAAGCCGCTACCGGCTACTTCATGGAATTCACTTTGTGTTAGCTCTCTCATTATTAACCTCTTCTTTTCTTCCGGTGGATATTTATCCCGAGATGAAAAGTGTGCCTGCTGCCTGATAAAGATTCAGGTGCAAACCATCGGTGGGACGCCGACAATTTTCGGCGGCGTCAGGGCGTTTTTATTCTTCGCCGCTTACGCTCGCTAAAGGTTGGCTCAGATGAAAAGGGTGCCCTCATTGACGACATAAGCCGCCGAAAATGGCCAGCGGATTAAATGTAACAACCGGAGCAAAAGCGGGGCTGGATTTTCAGTTAATTAAAAGATTCCGCGCCAGAATAACTGGCGGCGCGTGATTGAGCCGATCGGCGAAAAGATTAAGGAGAACAGCAGACGCGCCGGAAACGTCAGGATCGCACCGTGTGAAAACGGAAAGGCGAGACGGGAAAACGATGCGGATTACTTACGCTTCTTTTTCCAGATTTTGCTTTCCTGACCGCGCCACAGACGCTGAATATTATCGTGATGGCGCAGCAGAATCAGGCAGGAGAGCATCGCGACCGGAAAGGTAAACTGCGGCTTGAACCACCAGACGTAGAAGGGGGCGATCAGCGCGCTGACGATGGCGCCCAGCGAGGAATAGCCGCTCAACAGCACCGTCAGTAGCCAGGTGCCGGTCATCAGGCCGGTCAGGTCCCAGCCGATAGGCGCGATGGCGCCAAAGGCGGTCGCCACGCCTTTGCCGCCGCGAAAGCGAAAGAAAACCGGGTAGATATGTCCCAGACAGGCGGCGATGGCGGTCAGGCCAAGGTAAACCGGTGAAACGCCCAATGCATACGCCAGCCAGACGGGCAACATGCCTTTCAACACATCAAACACCAGTACTGCCGCCGCCGCGCCTTTGCCGCCAATGCGTAATACATTGGTCGCGCCGGGGTTTCCTGAGCCGTTATGCCTTGGATCGGGTAGGCCTGCCAGTCGGCAAACCAGAATAGCGCTGGAAATAGATCCGCACAGATACGCGAAAATGATCATACCAAGCGCGATAGCACTCATAACACCGTTCCGTTTTGTAAGGGTCGTTTTATTCTCATCATCTGTGGATAATACGCATAATTCGCCGGGAGTGGTATCCGGTTAACGTAAAAACAGAGACTGCCATCATGGATATCGTATTTATAGAACAGCTGTCGGTGATCACCACTATTGGCGTTTACGACTGGGAACAAACTATCCAGCAAAAGCTGGTTTTCGATGTCGAAATGGCCTGGGATAACCGCCGGGCGGCGGTCAGCGACGATGTTAACGACTGCCTGAGCTACGCTGACGTCGCCAGCGCGATTATCGACCATGTCGGTCAGGGGCGTTTCGCGCTGGTGGAGCGCGTGGCCGAAGAGGTCGCCACGCTGCTGCTGACGCGTTTCGCCTCGCCCTGGGTGCGCATCAAAGTGAGCAAGCCAGGCGCGGTCGCGCAGGCGGCGCAGGTGGGCGTTATTATTGAGCGCGGCACCCGTCAGCGCTAGCAGGAACAATTCTGAAATAGATCCAATGTGATTGCTATCACAATGAAACCGAACCACATTATGGCTGTCATAAAGCAGGCTTGACGCTGAGTTAGCATCTTTTCTGGCGGTTACGTTTCGGACGTCCGCCTTTTTAATGGTTTAAACATTAGGGTAGAGGATATTTGATGGCAGATATTCATCAGCTTTGGGTGGCTGCAATCCTTGGCATTGTTGAGGGACTGACGGAGTTTCTTCCTGTCTCATCCACCGGTCATATGATCATTGTTGGACATCTGCTGGGTTTTGACGGCGATAAAGCGGAAACATTTGAAGTAGTTATCCAGCTCGGTTCCATTCTCGCCGTGGTCGTGATGTTCTGGCGGCGCCTGTTTGGCCTGATCGGTATCCACTTCGGCGAAGTGAAGCATGAAGGGGTAGGTACCGGACATCTTACGCTGATCCATATCCTGCTGGGCATGGTGCCGGCGGTGGTGATTGGCTTACTGCTGCACGATCAAATCAAGTCGCTGTTTAACCCTATCAACGTGATGTATGCGTTGATTGTCGGCGGCGTGCTGCTGCTGGCCGCCGAGTTCCTGAAGCCGAAGCAGCCGAAAGCGCCGGGGATTGACGATATCACTTATCTGCAGGCGTTTATGATCGGCTGCTTTCAGTGTCTGGCGCTTTGGCCTGGCTTCTCCCGTTCTGGCGCCACCATCTCCGGCGGCATGCTGATGGGCGTAAGCCGTTATGCGGCGTCTGAATTTTCGTTTATTCTCGCTGTGCCGATGATGATGGGCGCTACCGTACTCGATCTCTACAAGAGTCGCGGCTTCCTGACGATGGCGGATTTTCCGATGTTCGCCGTGGGCTTTGTCACCGCGTTTATCGTTGCGCTGCTGGCGATCAAACTTTTCCTGCATATCATTAAGCGCATCTCATTTGTGCCGTTTGCCATCTACCGCTTTATCGTGGCGGCCGCGGTTTACATGGTCTTTATGTAACCCTGAAGCAGAACGAAAAAAGGAGGCGCATGCGCCTCCTTTTT
Source organism: Mixta sp. (assembly GCF_024610815.1). NCBI lineage: Bacteria > Pseudomonadati > Pseudomonadota > Gammaproteobacteria > Enterobacterales > Erwiniaceae > Mixta > Mixta sp. Next base: position 36,813 of record NZ_JANION010000133.1, on the reverse strand, counting down.
TATGCGGTCAACTTCTCTTTATGCCGCAGTAGCCGATGTCGCCGTCACGCGTTTAACGCCGAACGCCAGCTTTTCACCGCATCGCAGCGGCGGCGGCTCAGCTCCTCGCGCACCTGCGCGCCTTTAAAGCCAGCTTCAATAACCGCTTTTGTCGGCACCGCCTGCGCAATACGGAACGCTTCACGCACGTATGCGCCCTGAGGATATGGGTTGCTCTCCCATCCGGCGCGTCCGCGGGCGTCCGCTTCGCTGGTTTGCGCCAGCTGTTCAACGCGCTGCGGTTTGCGCCAGGCATCAATGCGATCGAACAGCGCGATCAGGCGCTCGGCGGGCTGATTTTCAATGGTATGCACCACATCATGAAACTCCGCCACCAGCACCGCGAGATCGCGAATGGTGTTCGGCACGCGCAGACGCTGGCAGATATTTTCCACCAGCGGGACGCCGGCCGGTCCATGTCCGGGATGGCTGGGCCACTTCTCCGGCGGCGTCAATGCTTTGCCGACATCATGGCAAAGCGTGGCGAAACGTACATCGGTCTCCGGCGTCAGCTGTGCCGCAATCGCGACGGTCATCAACGTATGCACGCCAGTATCGATTTCGGGATGCCATTTCGCCGGCGCGGGAACGCCGAACAGGTTATCGATCTCTGGAAACAGCACCGCCAGCGCGCCGCAGTCGCGCAGTACCTGAAAATAGACCTGCGGATTACGCGCGCGCAGCGCATTTTCCGTCTCTTTCCAGACGCGTTCGGCGGTCAGGTGGGCCAGTTCGCCTCCTGCCGCCATCTCGCGCATCAGCGCCATGGTCTCATCGGCGATGCGGAAGCTCAGGTGAGCATAGCGGGCGGCGAAACGCGCCACGCGCAGCACGCGCAGCGGATCTTCGATAAAGGCGTCCGAGACATGACGTAGCAGCCGCTTTTCCAGGTCCTGACGGCCTTGATATGGATCGATGTAGCGGCCTTCTTCATCCTGCGCAATGGCGTTGATGGTGAGATCGCGGCGTTGCAGATCCTGCTCAAGCGTCACGTCCGGCGTAGACCAGGTGACAAAGCCGGTATAGCCGCTGCCCGATTTGCGCTCCGTGCGCGCCAGCGCGTACTCTTCACGGCTTTCAGGGTGAAGAAACACCGGGAAATCGCGTCCTACCTGCTGATAGCCCTGCTCCAGCATCATGTCAGGCGTGGCGCCTACCACTACCCAGTCTTTGTCTTTGACCGGCAGCTTAAGCAGACCATCGCGTACCGCGCCACCGACAAGGTATGTTTTCACTACGGGTCTTCTCCAGAGTTCATTAAATCAATCGTCAGGCGTGCCGGCGCCAGCTTGCCGCACCGGTAAAAAGCGTGTCCTGAATCGTTATTCTGGCACAACAATAGCAGAATTACGGAAACGACAGCAGCAGGGCGGTCAATCACAGCCCTGTTGCCGTCGCGGTACGCATGAAAAACGCGTGGCGGGTTAGTTCATCCAGCGATTATTCTTTTTGCGGCGCGGAATCATATGCGGAAGCAGCAGACCCAGCAGCAGGCCCACGCCCGCCACGCCGCCGCCATACATAAACCATTGCATGATGATGGCGCGCTGTTTGTCATCCAGCTGCACATTGGCGGCGTTCACCTTTTTCTGCGCTACAATCAGCTGGTTTCTCAGCTGCTGGTTTTCATCTTTCAGGCCATTGATAACGCTGTCGCTGGCCGCGACCTTTTTCTGCATATCGGCGGTGCGCTGATTCCAGCTGCTGTCGATATTGGCCAGCTTATCGGTCAGATCTTTAACCTGCTGCTCCAGCTGCGGCACGCGGGTGCGAAGGCTCGGCTCGGCGCTCAGCTGAGCCAGCGGAATCCAGTTGGTTTTGCCTTCCGCATCGCGGATTTGGCCATACTGGCTCTCATTGTTGGTTTGCAGCAGCGTCACCTGCTCGCCGGCGTTCAGCTTGCCGACCAGACGATACTGATCGCCGGGGCCGCTGCGTACCCAGGTGGATAATTCATCGGAAATATAACGTTTCTCTTCGGCCTGGGCGGGAACAGTCACGCTGAAAGTCAGCAAAGTCAGGGCAATAAGGTGTGATTTTTTCATTCGATATCGTTTTTTCATGTGTTTCGGAAAAATTTTAGGGCACAGTCTGGATAGGCCGCGCAAAAATCTGAATGAGAACTATCCTGGTCTCAAACTGATGCGGCAACGCTCGCGAAAGCATAATAAAGCAGAGACAGCAGCAGGTTATCTGCATTACTCTTCGGCTTAATCCTGAAATCTGCGCCAGTGAAAGATTGAATAAGAAATTATGACCATCGAAATCGAATTAAAGTTCATTGCTACGCCGCAGGCGGCGGAACAGCTTGGCGACCAGCTGGCCGCCTGGCCGCATCAATACAGCGCGCCCATCGCGCTGACCAACATCTATTATGAAACGGCGGATAACCAGTTGCGCCGCTGGGATATGGGGCTGCGCATCCGCGGCGTCGGGGAGAAGTATGAGATGACCCTGAAGACGGCCGGACAGACGACGGGCGGCCTGCATCAGCGCCCCGAATACAATGTCGATATCGCCAGGCCTGAACTGGATATCGCCCGTCTGCCAGCGGACGTGTGGCCCGAAGGCTGCGACACGGTTGCGTTGCAGCAGCGGCTGGCGCCGCTGTTCACCAGCCATTTCAGCCGCGAAAGGTGGCTGGTCACCTATGGCGAAAGCGAAGTCGAGGTCGCGCTGGATCGGGGCGAGGTCGAAGCGAACGATTTGCGCGAGCCGCTGCATGAAATCGAGCTGGAGTTGAAGCGCGGCAAGCTGGCGGATGTGCTGGCGCTGGCGGCTGAACTGGCGAAAATGGACGGTCTGCGTCTCGGCAGCCTGAGCAAGGCGGCGCGTGGCTACTGGCTGTCGCAGGGCAAACCGCAGCAGCCGGTGCGTCCGTTGCCGGTTTTGCAGGCCAAACCGAAAGCGACGGTGGAAGAGGGCATGCAGGCGGCGCTGAGCCTGGCGTTGCAGCACTGGCAGTATCATGAGGAGCTGTGGCTGCGTGGCGAACCCGGCGCGCAGCAAGCGGTTCTGGAAGCGCTGGAAACCGTACGGCAGACGTTTTCGCTGTTCGGCGCGCTGGTGCCGCGCAAGGCGAGCAGCCAGCTGCGCCAAAAGTTGACCAGCCTGGCAGAGGCGCTGGAAAAAGAGCGGCTCGACGCGCAGGCTTTCTGCTACAGCTCACCGTGGCTTGATGCGCAGCTCAGCCTTTCCAGCTGGCTGATTAGCGCGGGCTGGCGTCCTTTTGTCGTCGGCAAAAACGCTGACCGAATGCAGGGTTCTTTCAAACGCTTCGCCGATATTATGCTGGGGCGCGTCGCCGCCGATCTGAAAGAAACCTTCGGCACCATCCGTCAGTACAATGAATATCAGGATAAGGCGGTGCGGCTGACGCACCAGCTGCTGGCGGTGCATCTGTTGGCGGGCGCCTATCCGTCGCAGGATGTAGAACGCTGGCTGCAAAGCTGGCAACAGTTGGCGCAGGCCATTCACGCTAACCGCTATAACGAGCTGGATCCGCTGTGCCGCCAGGCGCTGCGGCAGCCAGCTTTCTGGCTTAACGGCAACGTCTGATTGCCTTTCAGGGAGAGGTTATGCTGCCAACATTTACCGGACCGCTGCCAGCGTCGTTGCAGCAGCAGGCAGAAAAAGCGGCGCAGCGGCTGGAACGCCCGCTGACGTCGCTCAGCATTCAACAACAGGCGGTGCTGGCTTTCAGCGATTTTGTCGCCGACAGTCTGTTACAGCACCCGGAATGGTGGCGGCAGCTCACAGAGCTACCGCCGCAGCCCGATGAATGGCGTCATTACGCCGACTGGCTGAACGCGCAGCTCCAACCGGTAAGTGATGAAGCGGCGCTGATGCGGGAGCTGCGTCTGTTTCGACGCCGGATGATGGTGCGCATCGCCTGGATGCAGACCACCGGCGCAAGCAGCACCGAAGCGTCGTTGCAGCAGCTGAGCGCGCTGGCCGAGGCGCTGATTGTCGCGGCGCGCGACTGGCTGTGGCAGGCTTGCTGCGTCGAGTTCGGCACCCCCTGCAATGCGGCGGGAGAGCCGCAGCCGCTGCTGATCCTTGGCATGGGCAAGCTGGGCGGCGGCGAGCTGAACTTCTCTTCTGATATCGATCTGATCTTCGTCTGGCCGGAAAACGGCGCGACCCGCGGCGGTCGACGCGAACTGGATAATGCGCAGTTCTTTACCCGGCTCGGACAGCGCCTGATTAAGGTTCTCGATCAGCCGACGGCGGACGGCTTCGTCTATCGCGTCGATATGCGTCTGCGGCCGTTTGGCGACAGCGGGCCGCTGGTTCTCAGCTTTGCGGCGCTGGAGGATTACTACCAGGAGCAGGGGCGCGACTGGGAGCGCTACGCCATGGTTAAAGCGCGTCTGATGGGCAACAGCGATGACCGCTGGAGCCAGGAGCTGCAACAGATGTTGCGCCCCTTTATCTACCGCCGCTATATCGATTTTAGCGTCATCCAGTCATTGCGCAATATGAAAGGTATGATTGCGCGTGAAGTGCGGCGGCGCGGACTTAAGGACAATATTAAACTCGGCGCTGGCGGCATTCGTGAATGTGAATTTATCGTTCAGGTATTTCAGCTGATTCGCGGCGGACGCGAGCGTACGCTACAGCAGCGCGCGCTGCTGCCGACGCTTTCCGCCATTGAGGCGCTGCATCTGCTGACGCAGCTGCAGGTTAACGCGCTGCGTGAAGCCTATCTCTTTTTACGACGGCTGGAAAACCTGTTGCAAAGCATCGGGGATGAGCAAACGCAGACGCTGCCGGCTGACGCGTTGAATCAGGCGCGCCTTGCCTGGGCGATGGGCTTTGCAAACTGGGATGCGCTGCATCAGGCGCTGGAGCAGCAGATGGCGCAGGTGCGGCTGATCTTCAACGAGCTGATCGGTGAAGATGCGCCGGACGGCGCAGAGGAGAGCGAAAATCAGGAGATGAGCGAGCTTTGGCATGACAAGCTGGAGCAAAGCGAGCTGGATAGCCTGCTGACGCATCTCGACGACGGCGAAAGGAAAAGCGTGTTCCGCACGCTGACGGAGTTCCGGCAGGACGTTGATAAGCGCACCATTGGGCCGCGCGGCAGGCTGGCGCTCGATCAGCTGATGCCGCGTTTGCTGAATGAAGCCTGCGCGCGCGTTGATGCGGACAGCACCCTGCGCCGTTTGATCCCGCTGCTGCTTGGCGTTGTGACGCGTACCACCTACCTCGAACTGTTAACTGAGTCCCCCGGCGCGCTGAAGCAGCTTATCCGCCTGGTCGCGGCCTCGCCGATGATCGCCAGCCAGCTGGCGCGTTATCCGCTGCTGCTGGATGAGCTGCTGGATCCCGCCACGCTCTATCAGCCCACCGCGACCGACGCCTATCGGGACGAGCTGCGGCAGTATCTGTTGCGGATTCCCGAAGAGGATGAGGAGCAGCAGCTGGAGGCGCTGCGTCAGTTTAAGCAGGTACAGCAGTTGCGCATCGCCGCGGCGGATATCGCGGGCACGCTGCCGGTGATGAAAGTCAGCGACCACCTGACGTGGCTGGCCGAGGCGATGATTCAGGCAGTGGTGCAGCAAGCCTGGAATATGATGGTGCAACGCTACGGGCGGCCTTCGCATTTGCAGCAGGATGAACGCGGCTTCGCCGTCGTCGGCTATGGTAAACTCGGCGGCTGGGAGTTAGGCTACAGCTCCGATCTCGACCTGGTGTTTCTGCATAATTGCCCAGCGGATGCCGTCACTGACGGCGAACGCGTTATCGACGGCCGTCAGTTTTATCTTCGCCTGGCGCAGCGCGTCATGCATCTGTTCAGCACCCGCACCTCATCCGGCATCCTGTATGAGGTGGACGCACGCCTGCGGCCTTCCGGCTCTGCCGGGATGCTGGTAAGCACGCTGGAGGCGTTTGAAGAGTATCAGCGTCAGGACGCCTGGACCTGGGAACATCAGGCGCTGGTGCGGGCGCGCATCGTGTATGGCGAACCGGCGCTGAGCCAGCGCTTTGAGGCGATTCGTCGTCAGATCCTTTGCCTGCCGCGCGAGGCGGCGACGCTGCAAACCGAAGTGCGTGAGATGCGCGAAAAAATGTATGCGCACCTGAGCCATAAGCATAAAGGGCGCTGGGACATCAAAGCTGACGAAGGCGGGATTACCGATATTGAGTTTATTACGCAATATCTGGTGCTGCGCTACGCGGCTCAGGAGCCGGGACTGACGGGCTGGTCTGATAATGTGCGCATTCTGGCGCTGCTGGCGCGGCATAACAAAATCACGCCGCAGGAGGCGGATGCGCTAACGCAGGCGTACGTTACGCTGCGCGATGAGCTGCACCATCTGGCGTTGCAGGAGCAAGCGGGACACGTCGCGCCGGGGGCGTTTATGCATGAGCGTCAGATCGTTCAGGAGAGCTGGCGGCGCTGGCTGCAAACCACTCCGGCCGGGGCCTGACGGAACCTTTATGCGCGGCGCGGCGTTTTGACGCAGCTGTGCTATTATCGCGCGCAATATTTTTACTGCAGTCTGGAGTCTCTGTAATGAAAGTGACACTGCCCGAATTTAACCGTGCAGAAGTGCTGGTCGTCGGCGATGTGATGCTGGATCGCTACTGGTATGGCCCCACCAGCCGTATTTCACCTGAAGCGCCGGTGCCGGTGGTCAAAGTAGACAACGTGGAAGAGCGGCCGGGCGGGGCAGCCAACGTGGCGATGAACATCGCGGCGTTAGGCGCGTCGTCACGCCTTGTTGGTCTGACGGGCGTCGATGATGCTGCGCGTGCGCTGGGCGTCAGCCTGCAAAACGTGAACGTGAAGTGCGATTTCGTTGCGCTGTCGACGCATCCTACCATTACCAAACTGCGTATTCTTTCCCGTAACCAGCAGCTGATTCGGCTTGATTTTGAAGAGGGCTTCGAAGACATCGATCCTGAGCCGCTGCATCAGCGCATTGCCGCCGCCCTGCCGCACACGGGCGCGTTGGTGTTGTCCGACTACGCCAAAGGCGCATTAGCCAGCGTTCAGCAGATGATTCAGCTGGCGCGGGCGGCAAATGTGCCGGTGCTGGTGGACCCGAAAGGCACCGATTTTGAACGCTACCGCGGCGCAACGCTGCTGACGCCTAACCTTTCCGAGTTTGAAGCGGTGGTCGGCAAATGTAAGGATGAGGCGCAGATCGTTGAGCGCGGTATGCAGCTGGTGGCTCATTATGAACTCTCCGCGCTGCTGGTAACGCGTTCGGAAAACGGCATGACGCTGTTGCAGCCAGGCAAAGCGCCGCTGCATTTACCGACGCAGGCGCAGGAAGTATATGATGTGACCGGCGCCGGCGACACCGTTATCGGCGTGCTGGCCGCATCGCTGGCGGCGGGCGACGATCTGGAAGCCGCCTGTTTCCTGGCGAACGCCGCGGCAGGCGTGGTGGTCGGCAAGCTGGGCACTTCTACCGTATCGCCCGTGGAGCTGGAAAACGCCATTCATGCGCGTCCCGAAAGCGGTTTCGGCATTATGACCGAAGCGCAGCTGAAAGAGGCGGTAGCGCTGGCGCGTCAGCGCGGCGAAAAAGTGGTGATGACCAACGGCGTTTTCGACATTCTGCACGCCGGTCACGTCTCCTACTTATCCAACGCGCGTAAGTTGGGCGATCGTCTGATCGTGGCGGTCAACAGCGATGCCTCTACCAAACGTCTGAAGGGCGACAGCCGTCCGGTTAACCCGCTGGAAAACCGCATGATTGTTTTAGGCGCGCTGGAGTCGGTCGACTGGGTGGTTTCGTTTGAAGAGGATACGCCGCAGCGGTTGATCGCCAGCATTTTGCCGGATCTGCTGGTGAAAGGCGGCGATTATAAGCCGGAACAGATCGCCGGAAGCGAGGAAGTGTGGGCTAACGGCGGCGAAGTGCGCGTGCTGAACTTTGAAGACGGCATTTCCACAACCAATATCATCAAGCGTATTCGTTCGTAAAATCCGTCGCTGGAAAACACGCCGGCAGGCTCAGGAGATAATACTCAGCCTGCCGGTGCGATTGATTACCGCCGAAGCCTCAACGGATTGTTACTGCGGATCGACCGTTTTAACGCCGTCCGTTGAGGTGGGGGCTGCTGGCGATGTCGGCGGCGCAGAAGCTGACGCGCCCTGGGACGCAGGCGTTAAAGGCGTAGCGGTCGCATTCTGAGGCGCGGCAGGCGTAATGCCGGGCGCCGGGGCCACCGCCGCGGTTGCAGAGGCTGGCGTTGATGGCGTTGACGTTGCGGTTCCGCTCTGACCTTCCAGCGCAGCCAGACGCTGTTCCAGTACGGCCAGCTTTTCACGGGTGCGCAACAGTACCTGCGTCTGCACATCAAACTCTTCGCGGTTTACCAAATCCATGCGCGTCAGCTGCGCCTGCAGGACCTGACGAATTTTCTTCTCAACATCATCGCCAAATTCACGGAGTCCGCGCGGCATAGCGTCATGCACCTGACGAGCGAGTTGTTCAATTTTTTTCGGGTCAATCATGGCGGTTTCCTGGTCGCAACAAAGATAACTTAAGTGTAATGCCTGTCAGGAAAAGGATAAACCTAAAATGGCAGTTGCGGAAAACGGATAAGCATATGCTGCTATTGAGCGTTGCCGCACCTGCCGTTTGGCGCTATAGTAAATTCGCTTATTCTCAGGGCGGGGCGAAATTCCCCACCGGCGGTAAATCAGCATTAGCTGAAAGCCCGCGAGCGCTTCCGGTCTCCCGATCGGAAGGTCAGCAGATCCGGTGTGATTCCGGGGCCGACGGTTAAAGTCCGGATGGGAGAGGATAACGATTCTTGTCGAGCCACAGGCTCGCCTCGCGTTATTTTTATGCACTCCTCAAGCACGCCCTGATTCTGGTAACCACAATATTGATAAGGTTTATTTACCATGAATCAGACGCTACTTTCTGAATTTGGCACGCCGGAACAGCGTGTGGAACGCGCCATCGCCGCATTACGCGAAGGCCGCGGTGTTATGGTGCTGGACGATGAAAATCGTGAAAACGAAGCTGACATGATTTTCGCTGCTGAAACCATGACCGTCGAACAGATGGCACTGACTATCCGCCATGGCAGCGGCATCGTTTGTCTCTGTATTACCGAACAGCGCCGTCAGGAGCTGGATCTGCCGATGATGGTGGAGAATAACACCAGTTCGTTCGGCACCGGCTTTACCGTTACGATTGAGGCGGCGCGCGGCGTCACTACCGGCGTATCGGCTAAAGATCGTCTTACCACGATTCGTACCGCCATTGCTGACAATGCCAAACCCAGCGATCTGAATCGCCCAGGTCACGTATTCCCGTTACGGGCGCGTGAAGGCGGCGTGCTGACGCGCGGCGGCCATACTGAAGCGACCATCGATCTGGTGACGCTGGCAGGATTTAAGCCGGCGGGCGTACTGTGCGAACTGACCAATGATGACGGCACTATGGCCTGCGCGCCGGAAGCGATCGTGTTTGCTAAACAGCACAACATGCCGCTGGTCACCATTGAAGATCTGATCTCATGGCGTCGCAGCCATGAAACCCGTCAGGCGAGCTAACGCCTCTTGCTGCCTGAGCGCGATAAAAAAGCCGGATAATCCCGGCTTTTTTTATTGCTGTTTGATAAGCAGCCTGCACCCGGCCCTGTTTTATCTTTTTGCATAGAAAATGTGGTTGCCAATGGTGGCGGTGCGGGCGAACTCGTTGCGCCAGGCAGGCGTAACGGTTTGATTATGATAATAGGTTGCGCCGTTAGTCACATCAGAAAGCTCGCCGTTGATAATCTGGTGAGCTATCTGTTGTGCCCGTTGCCAGCCTTTGTCAGCATCAGGCGGGTAGCTGAAAGCGCTTTTCGTCAGATGCGTCCATGAAAACTGTTTTGGGGCGTAAACTACCGGGCAAATTTTTGTGATGTCCCAGTTTGCCCGGTTCATGGTTACCGATGCGACCGCGATTTGTCCCTTTAACGGTTCTCCACGCGCTTCATGGTAAATATTCAGAGCCAGACACAGAAGGGCACCTTGAGCCAGCATAATGTTTCCGTCATTGTCCAGGGGTGACGGAAGTGTACGAAGCGGCGGGGAACAAGCATACCAGACAGGTCCTGAAAAATCGCGAATAGCAACTATCCTGTTGATTTATAGTCCTCTGCGTGATTATTTTCAGATTAATAGCATTAGCCGATGCCGCTGCTTTGTAGCAAAGTGAGGCTAAAACCCATCACCGTCATGCCGCACAGCACGCCATAGCTGGGGTTATTGTGCGGATCTATCTCACGCGCCAGCGGCATCAGTTCGTCCACGGACAAGGCCACCATAATGCCGGCCACCGCAGCCATAATCGCCGCAATGACGACCGGCGAGAGAACTGGCCCAAGCACCAAAAACGCCAACAGACCGCCCAGAATCTCCGCCATGCCGGAAATACAGGCCCAGAAAAGCGCGCGCGCCTTCGAGCCGGTCGCGGCATACATCGGGCCCGCTACCGCCAGTCCTTCAGGGATATTATGAATCGCCACCGCTAGCGCGATGCCCAGCCCCAGCTCCAGATCGCTACTGGCGGTGACAAAGGTGGCGACGCCTTCAGGAAAGTTATGCAGGCTAATCCCCAGCGTCAGCAGTATAGCCGTGCGTCGCAGGCTGCGCGGCTTTTGCGCTGCCGTCATCAAATCCTGCGGGTGCTGGTGAGGCAACAGGCGATCAAGCGCGAAGTAGCCGAGCAGGCCCAGTAAAAACATGCTGTAGCCCAGCAGTGGAGACATCCCTTCGGTGTGCAGCGCGGCGGGAAGCATCTCCATTAGAGAAATTAACAACATAATGCCCGCGGCGAACCCCAGGGCAAACGCCAGCATGCGGTTAGAGGGCCTCTGGCCTATCACGCCTAAAAACGCGCCGACAAAGGTCGCAGCGCCGGCCAGAATAGTCAGAAGTAAAGGAACCGACATGGCATACTCCATATGATAATTATTCGTATTAAGACTATTGAAATTCTGACAAAAAGCGAGGGGGTATTGCGTAAAGTTTTGTCTGAATAAAGGTCAAAATTATTGAATATGATCGTCATGCTTATCCGCCTGCATCCCGTCTTTGAAGGGCGTAATCTGTGCCCAACGAAACCGATGCAACCATTGAGGATGATATGAGCCATACCCGTATGCCTGCGCTTTTCCTGGGACACGGCAGCCCGATGAACGTGCTGGAAGAAAACCGCTATACCCGGATCTGGCGACAGCTGGGCGCTGCCTTGCCGAAGCCAAAAGCTATCCTGGCGATCTCGGCGCACTGGTATACGCGTGGCGTGGCGGTCACCGTGATGGAAAATCCGCGCACCATCCACGATTTTGGCGGCTTCCCGCAGGCGCTGTTCGATACCCGCTATCCGGCGCCCGGATCGCCCGCTTTAGCGCGGGAGATCGCCGAACGGCTGGCACCGGTCAATGTTCATCTGGATACCGCCTGGGGGCTGGATCACGGCTCGTGGGGCGTGCTGATAAAGATGTATCCCGAAGCGGATATTCCGGTGGTGCAGCTGAGCATTGACGGCACCCGGCCAGCGGTCTGGCATTTCCAGATGGGACAGCAGCTGGCGGCGCTGCGCGATCGCGGCGTGATGCTGGTCGCCAGCGGCAATGTGGTGCACAACCTGCGCATGGCGCGCTGGGAGGAAAGTGCTGAACCGTTGCCGTGGGCAAGCGCATTTGAACGCTACGTACGTGATCACCTGGAGTGGCAGGGCGAGGCCGGGGCGCATCCGCTGGTGAATTTTATGGGGCATGACGGCGCGGCGCTTGCCAATCCTACGCCGGAGCATTATCTGCCGTTGCTCTATATCCTCGGCTCGCGTCAGGCAAATGAGCCGGTAACGGTGCCGGTAGAGGGCATCGAGATGTCTACGTTGAGTATGTTGTCCGTTCAGGTAGGGTAACCGTTGGGATTTGCGGCAAAAGCGGGCAGCAGGGGGCTGCCCGTTAACGCTATTCGATAAAGGCGTGCGGATAGAAACGCGAAAGATCTTGTGTAATCATCGCGCGATCTTCGCGCAGGCCAATGCCGGCGGGTTGATCGTCTACCAGCCAGCTGCCGATCAGCGTATAGCTGTCGCCAAACCGCGCCAGCGGATGGAACTGCTGCACAATCATCCCTTCTTCGCCATAAGGACCGTCGACGCGAGCGATTTCCTGTCCTCGTTCGATAATCCGAATATTGGCCCCTTCGCGTGAAAACAGCGGTTTCACCACATACTTGTCCATCGACGGAACGTTGTCTTCAGCAAAATAAGCTGGCAGTAAATTAGGGTGATTCGGGAACATCTGCCACAACAGCGGCAGCAGCGCCTTATTGGAAAGAATGCTCTTCCATGCGGGCTCCAGCCAGCGCACGCCAGCATCGTTCAGCTTGGTAGAGAAAATCTCACGCAGCATAAACTCCCACGGATAGAGCTTAAACAGGTTGCCGATCACCTGATCGTTGAGATCGGTAAACTGGCCTTTTTCGCCAAGCCCGATGTCATCGATATAGAGAAATTCGCTGGGCAATCCCGCTTCGCTGGCGCAGTCCTGCAGATACTGTACCGTGCCGCGATCCTCTTCGCTGTCGCGATAGCAGGTAAAATGCAGCAGACCAAAACCGTGCTGCTGATGCAGAACGGCGAAGCGATCGATCAGCTTTTCCTGCAGGCTGTTGAACTGATCGCTGCCGGCAGGCAGTTTGCCGGCCTTCAGCTGATCTTCGAGCCACAGCCACTGAAAGAAAGCGGCCTCATACAGCGAGGTAGGCGTATCGGCATTGTTCTCCAGCAGCTTGGCGTCGCCGCTGCCGTCCCAGGCGAGATCGAGGCGCGAGTAAAGCGACGGCTGCGAGGTTTTCCAGGAGGAGCGGACAAAATCCCACGTATGCTTTGGAATGCGGAATTTGGCTAACAGCTCTTCGCTGTTAACCACTTTTTCCACCACCTGCAAACACATCTGATGGAGTTCCGCCGTGGTCTCTTCCAGATAATCTACCTGAGCCAGCGTAAACTGGTAGTAAGCGTCTTCACACCAGTAAGGTTCGTCATACATAGTATGAAAACCAAAGCCGTACTCGGTCGCGCGGGCGCGCCAGTCAGGTCGTTCATCAACAGGAATGCGTTTCATCAGGCTGATTAGCCTCCCATCGAACGGCTGCTGGTGCCGGTGGCGCTGCTGCGCTGCATGGTGGATTGCTTGGCGACGCTTTCGCCAAAGCCGCCGCGGGTAACGGTACGGGTTGTCGCCGGTTTCGGCGCCAGCGCTGTTTTCGGCACCGTCATGGTGCGGCCCGGCGTGGCGGCGCCGTAGTTGCGGCCAGTGGCGTCAACGAACTTGCCGTTCATCGGGCTGGCCGGGTTTTTAGAGCTGAACAACGGCTGCGACGCCATGCCCGCGCCGCCGCCCATCAGGCGACCCATCATATAACCCGCCATCAGCGGCATCCAGAAGCTGCCGCTCTGATGCGCTTCCGCGTTGGTGCCTGCCTGCGTAGGCGCCTGCTGGCACTGATCTTCGCCGAACTCCGCCACGCAGTCCTCGCGCGTCGCATACTTAGGCGCGGTTTTTTCCGCCTCTTTCAACGCGTTGTTATAGGCCGTCGTACACTGTGCGCTCTGGCCCGGGTTCGCTTTGCTGCAATCGTCGGCATTTTGATAAAGGGATACTGTTTCGTCCGCTTGCTCACAGCCGGCCAGCATAAAAACAGCGGTGACCGCCAGCGCCACAGGCGTTAAATGGCGGGCGCGCCAACTCTTACGGAAGGCGTCGAGATGAATATTTTTTGTCCGTTTCATGTGGATAGTCCTCTGCCCAAAGGTAGCGCAAAGGATAGGTTAAACCGGTCTAAAAATGAAGCAATGGACGGCGCTGCGCCTGCATATTTACTTAGCTATACGTTCAAATGGGATGCGGGTTCAGGTAAGCGGGAAAGAAAAGAAAAAAGAGATGTTGCGACCGCTGAATAAGTAAGTTTCAGCGGCCGCATTACGCTATCAATGACGGAACGGATTACCGCTCTGGCGCGCCGCTACCGGCGCCGCGCTTTCAGCGCCTTGATTGTCCGCCGCCTGCATCTGCGTGCCGTGATCGGCCGCCGCGTCCTGCTGCGGATTTTCCGGCGCCACCGTTTCCGGCGAGGTCGGGATCTCTTTGCCGAGGCTGGCGTTCAGCGCCTGCAGATCCTGCTCGTTCAGCGTGCCGAGCGCAGACTTGATGTTCAGCTGATTGATCAGATAGTCATAGCGCGCATCGGAAAGCTGTTGCTTGGCGTTGTAAAGCGTCGTAGTCGCGTCAAGCACGTCGACGATAGTGCGCGTCCCCACCTGATAGCCCGCTTCCATCGCATCCAGAGAGCTCTGCGCGGAAACCACCGCCTGCTTGTAAGCGTCGATGCTGCTGATAGAGGCGTTGATGTTATTAAAGGAGGAGCGCACCGTCTGAACGGTGGAGCGATGCGCGCTTTCCAGCTGCTCGCTGGCGCTGACAAACGCGTACTGCGCCTGCTTCACCTGAGAGTTGACCAGGCCGCCCTGATAAAGCGGCAGGCTGAAGCTCAGGCCCACCTGGTTGTTGCCGGTAATGCTGTCGCTTTGTACGGCGCGGCTGCCGCCATATTTGTTGTTGGACAAATTGGTAGAGGCGTTCAGACCGAGCGTCGGCATATGGCCGGATTCATAATAGCGAATCTGCTCGCGCGCCAGATCCTGCGACAGACGTGCGGACAACAGGTTCAGGTTGCGACTTTCCGCCTCTTTCAGCAGCGCATTAACCGGCTGCGGCTTATCAGTGCGGAAGCGATCGATATTCAGCGACGCCAGCGTCGGATAGTAGTTGCCGGTTACCTGACGCAGCGTTTCCAGCGCGTTGTCCAGCGCATTGCGCGCGGCCACTTCATTCGCCAGCACGTTATCATACTGCGCGCGGGCGTTCTGCACGTCGGTGATCGCCACCAGGCCGACGTTAAAGCGCTGCGTGGTTTGATCGAGCTGGCGGTAGATAGATTGTTTCTGCGCTTCAATATAGGACAGCGAATCGATAGCGCGCAGCACGTTGAAATAGGCGGTGGCGGTATTCAGCATCAGATTCTGCTGGGCAGTCTGATAGGTCACATCCTGGATGCCGGCATTTTTTTCCTGCAGCGTCAGGGCGCGCCATTTGCTCATATCGAAAATGGTCTGCGTTAACTGCAGGGAGCCGCTAGTTGTGTTCGAGTGGGTATCGCTGCTGTCGCGATAGCCGCTGGTATAAGTGTAATCGGCGCCCAGACCTAACTGAGGCAGCAAGGGACTACGGGCTTCATTAATCTTTTCAAATGCCGCGTCTCGGTCAGCTGCGGAACTGCGCAGATCGGGGTTAGTCAGTCGGGCCTGTTGGTAAATTTGCAGCAGGTTCTCCGCCTGACTTGCTACGCTGAAGCCGCCCAGGCTCAGGCCAATAAGTAAAGGGAGCAGTTTCTTCATTTGCATTCCTTGTAGTGCAGCAAAGTTGCTATGGTAGCGCTGACATAAGCGAAAAAATATGCGCCGATTCTACCAGAGTGTGCCAGATTGATAAGTTGGCTGAACGTGCCATCTTCCGTTAATTTACGTAAATAATTCAGAAAGAACCACCCTTCCGGGCGAAGCGTAATTGAAACAACTCATCGCTATCCCCACTGTAAAGGACACCGACTTTATGGTTGAAAATACAAAATACCCAGTGACTTTCAGCAAAAACGATGTAGAAATTATTGCACGCGAGCCACTCTATGAAGGATTTTTTTCTCTGGTCCGCTATCGTTTCCGTCACCGCCTGTTTAACGGCCAGATGAGCGACGAGGTGGTGCGCGAAGTTTTTGAGCGCGGACACGCCGCAGTCCTGCTACCCTATGATCCCCTGCGCGATGAAGTGGTGCTGATCGAACAGATCCGCATTCCCGCTTATGACACCAGCCCAACGCCCTGGCTACTGGAATTAGTGGCCGGGATCATCGAACCCGGTGAAAGCGTTGAACAGGTAGTGCGTCGCGAAGCGATGGAGGAAGCGGGCCTGAAGGTTGGCCGCGTACAGCCGATGATTAACTACCTGGCGAGTCCGGGTGGCACCAGCGAGCGCCTGTCGGTGCTGGTGGGAGAAGTGGATGCCAGCGTGGCGCAAGGATGCCACGGTCTGGAGGATGAGAATGAGGATATTCTTGTGCATGTGGTGAGCCGCGAACAGGCTTACCGCTGGGTGGAAGAGGGGAAAATTGACAACGCGGCCTCCGTCATCGCCCTGCAATGGCTGATGCTGCACTATGAGAAATTGCGAAAAGAGTGGAATCCAACATGATCAAGCGCTACGTCCCTGATTTTCCCGAAATGATGCGGTTGAGCGAAACGAACTTCGCGCAGCTGCGTCGTTTGCTGCCGCGCGACGATGCAGCGGGGGCCACGGTGACCTATCAGGTAAACGGCGCCAGCTACAGCATTACCGTTAGTGAATCGACACGTTACACCACCCTGGTGGAAATCCGCCAAACCGCGCCCGCCGTCAGCTACTGGAGCCTGCCATCCATGTCTGTCCGGCTCTATCACGACGCGATGGTTGCTGAAGTGTGTTCAACGCAGCAGATCTATCGCTTTAAAGCGCGTTATGATTACCCGAATAAAAAGTTGCATCAGCGTGATGAAAAGCATCAAATCAACCAGTTTCTCGCTGACTGGCTGCGTTATTGTTTGTCGCACGGCGCGATGGCCGTACCGGCCTGGTAAGCTGCGATAACCTTGATATGGCGTAGAGATTAAGGAAACTCTTTGGATAGCCTGCTAAAACTTCCTGTGGTGAGTGGGGCCAGTATCAGGATATTACAAATAACGGACACCCACCTTTTTTCGGGCAGACATGAAACGCTGCTGGGCGTGAATACCTGGGCCAGTTTCAACGCGGTGCTGGACGCCATCGAGGCGGAGCGGCAGCCGATCGACCTGGTTATCGCTACCGGCGATTTGGCGCAGGATCATACGCCTGAGGCTTATCAGCACTTCGCTGAGGGCATTGCGCGCTTACCGGCGCCCTGCGTCTGGCTGCCGGGCAACCACGATTTCCAGCCGACAATGTACGGCGCGCTGGCGCAGTCGGGCATTGCCGAAGCCAAGCAGGTCTTTGTCGGCGAACGCTGGCAGCTGCTGCTGCTCGACAGCCAGGTGGCGGGGGTTCCGCACGGTATGCTCAGCGACTATCAGCTCGACTGGCTGGAAAAAACGCTGGCGCAGACCGCCGATCGCCACACGCTGATCCTGCTGCATCACCATCCCCTGCCGTCAGGCTGTAGCTGGCTGGATCAGCATAGCCTGCGCAACCCGCACGCGCTGGAAGCGATCCTGCAACCTTATCCGCTGGCGAAAACCCTGATTTGCGGCCACATTCATCAGGAGATGGATGTGGACTGGCACGGCCGCCGTCTGCTGGCGACGCCGTCGACCTGCGTGCAGTTCAAGCCGCACTGCACCAATTTTACTATCGACGCCGTCGCGCCGGGCTGGCGCTGGCTGGAGCTGGATGAGGACGGCGCGGTGCGTACCCGGGTGCAACGCCTGGCGAGCCGCGCCTTTACGCCCGATCTGGATTCCGAAGGGTATTGAGTATGGCGACGCTGCTTTATCTGCACGGTTTTAACAGCTCACCCGCCTCGGCGAAGGCGACCTTGTTGCAGCGCTGGCTGGCGACGCATCATCCGCAGGTGACGATGCTGGTGCCGCAGCTCCCGGCTTATCCGGCTGAAGCGGCGCAGCTGCTGGAGGAAATCGTGCTGGCGCGCGCCGGCGAAACGCTGGGGATCGTCGGCTCCTCGCTGGGCGGTTATTACGCCACCTGGCTGTCGCAGTGCTTTATGCTGCCAGCGGTGGTGGTTAACCCGGCGGTGCGCCCGTTTGACCTGCTGCTCAATTATCTTGGCGCCAACGAGAATCCATACACCGGCCAGCAATATGTGTTAGAGTCTCGCCACATTTACGATCTGAAAGTCATGCAGATTGACCCGCTTGAGTCGCCAGATTTGATCTGGCTGCTGCAACAGACAGGCGATGAAGTACTCGATTATCGTCAGGCGCTGGATTACTACCAGGCCTGCCGCCAAACGGTTGAAGAGGGCGGTAATCACGCCTTCACCGGATTCGAACGCTTTTTCCCATCGATTCTCGACTTTATTGGTCTGAATCGCGCCTGACGTCGCGGGATCGTATAACCCTTTTACAGCCACCAATTCAGAACGATACGATGACTCAATCCAGCTATAACGCTGATGCCATTGAGGTACTCAGCGGCCTCGAACCCGTTCGTCGTCGTCCGGGAATGTACACCGATACTTCGCGCCCCAACCATTTGGGCCAGGAAGTGATCGACAACAGCGTTGATGAAGCGTTGGCCGGCCATGCGAAGCGCGTGGAGGTGATACTGCACGCCGATCAGTCACTCGAAGTGATCGATGACGGACGCGGCATGCCGGTGGACATTCACCCGGAAGAAGGCGTGCCGGCGGTTGAG
The DNA here is from genome assembly GCF_024610815.1 of Mixta sp. Lineage (NCBI taxonomy): Bacteria > Pseudomonadati > Pseudomonadota > Gammaproteobacteria > Enterobacterales > Erwiniaceae > Mixta > Mixta sp. The sequence continues at coordinate 18,291 of NZ_JANION010000133.1, read as the reverse complement.
CTGATTCTCTGCCGTCTTCACGCCGGCGGCAAATTTTCTAATAAAAACTACCAGTTCTCCGGCGGCCTGCACGGGGTCGGCATCTCTGTGGTCAACGCCCTGTCGAAGCGCGTGGAAGTCACCGTGCGCCGCAACGGCGAGGTGTATGACATCGCCTTTGAAAACGGCGACAAGGTACAAGATCTGACCGTCACCGGCACGGTCGCGAAGCGCAATACCGGCACCCGCGTCCACTTCTGGCCGGACGGCAGCTTCTTCGACAGCCCGCGCTTCTCCGTATCGCGCCTGTCGCATCTGCTGAAAGCGAAAGCGGTGCTCTGTCCGGGCGTCGAGATTGTTTTTAAAGATAAGGTCAATAATACCGAGCAGCGCTGGTGCTATCAGGATGGTCTGACCGACTACCTGAGCGAGGCGGTGAACGGCCTGATCACCCTGCCAGAAGCGCCGTTCGTCGGCAGCTTTTCCGGCGACGTCGAAGCGGTAGACTGGGCGCTGCTGTGGCTGCCGGAAGGCGGCGAGCTGCTGACGGAAAGCTACGTCAACCTGATCCCGACGATGCAGGGCGGCACGCACGTCAACGGTTTGCGTCAGGGGCTGCTCGACGCGATGCGCGATTTCTGCGAATACCGCAACATTCTGCCGCGCGGCGTGAAGCTGTCGGCGGAAGATATCTGGGATCGCTGCGCCTACGTGCTGTCGGTAAAAATGCAGGACCCGCAGTTTGCCGGCCAGACCAAAGAACGTCTCTCCTCGCGTCAGTGCGCCGCGTTCGTTTCCGGCGTGGTGAAAGACGCCTTCAGCCTGTGGCTGAACCAGAACGTGCAGGCCGCCGAACAGCTGGCGGAGCTGGCTATCGCCAGCGCGCAGCGTCGTATGCGCGCTGCGAAAAAGGTGGTGCGTAAGAAACTGACCAGCGGCCCGGCGCTGCCCGGCAAGCTGGCCGACTGTACCGCGCAGGATCTGAGCAAAACCGAGCTGTTCCTGGTGGAAGGGGACTCCGCAGGCGGCTCCGCCAAACAGGCGCGCGATCGCGAATATCAGGCGATCATGCCGCTGAAAGGCAAGATCCTGAACACCTGGGAAGTTTCGTCGGATGAGGTGCTGGCGTCGCAGGAGGTGCATGACATCTCTGTGGCGATCGGCATCGATCCCGACAGCGAGGATCTCTCTCAGCTACGCTACGGCAAGATCTGTATCCTGGCGGATGCGGATTCCGATGGCCTGCATATCGCCACGCTGCTCTGCGCGCTGTTTGTGCGCCACTTCCGCTCGCTGGTGAAAGGCGGTCACGTCTACGTGGCGATGCCGCCGCTCTACCGCATCGATCTCGGCAAAGAGGTCTGGTACGCGCTGGATGAAGAAGAGAAAGATGGCGTGCTGGAGCAGCTGAAGCGTAAAAAAGGCAAGCCGAACGTACAGCGCTTTAAAGGGCTGGGCGAAATGAACCCGATGCAGCTGCGCGAAACGACGCTCGATCCTAATACGCGTCGCCTGGTGCAGCTGACGATCGATGATGAAGATGTGGAACAAACGCTGGCGGTGATGGATATGCTGCTGGCGAAGAAGCGTTCTGAAGATCGTCGCAACTGGTTGCAAGAGAAAGGGGACAAAGCGGAGATCGAGGTGTAAATTTCGCCGCCGGAGGGCGCGTCCCTCTCCCTGGATTTCATGCCGCACGGCTGAAAAGAGAACCGCCCGACATCTTACGATGGCCGGGCGGTTTTTTATCATGTCAGCGGAACCGGGAAAGGGCTGGCCGCGCGCTTCGGCATCGCCGTCAGCGCGCGGCTGCGTCAGATACCGAAGTCGAAGGCTGTTCCATGACGAAGATCTTCACATCCAGCACATCGTCTTTAATCCGCTCACGGTGGGCTTCCATATGCGGCTGTTGCTGATGCTGTTCCAGATGACGCAGGCTGTCCCAGTACTCCAGCATAAAAATGGAATCGGGCAGGTTCTGCTTCCACGGCACCTGCGCCTGATGGTCGACCAGCGCCTGATATTTGCTACAGCCTTGTTCCTGCAGAACGGTCGGCGTCAGCGCCTGTATCGCCGCCAGCACCGCTTCGCGGCGGCCCGGCTTGACGCAAATCTCAGCTACAACTGTCAGCATAATGTGTCCCTGTAAAATATTCAGAGCGTTAAGTTAAGCAAAAATTTCCGCCAGGTGCGCGCGATAGCGCTCGATATCGCGCGGAATATCAGGCTGTTTGATCACGTCGTTGCAGATAAAGGTCGGCAGCCCTTCCATACCAAGGAACTGGTTCGCTTTGTGGAAGTGCAGATAGAGACCGTCCACGCCGACGCCCTCAAAGAACTGATCGGGATCGGTAAAGGCTTCCAGCGGCGCGTTCCAGGTCAGCGACAGCATATATTTTTTGCCCTGCAGCAGGCCGCCGGAACCATATTTCTTGCTGGCGTCGGAACGGGAGCGCCCATCGCTGGCGTACAGCGAGCCGTGGCCTTCGGTGAACACTTCATCGATATATTTTTTCAGGATCCACGGCTCGCCCATCCACCAGCCCGGCATCTGATAAATCACCACGTCGCTATCAACGTACTTCTGTACTTCTTCTTTAATGTCGTAACCGTCGTCGACGCGGGTTACCTGAACTTCATGGCCCTGATCGCGCAGGAAAGTCTCGGCGACATTCGCCATCGTGTGGTTCAGCTCGCCTTTTGAGTGGGCAAATTGTTTGCCCGCATCAAGGATTAAAATCTTGCTCATTGTTCGTTGCTCCATTGAAAACGCTGCGGGCAGTGTACGCGCGCAGTCGGCAAAGAAAAATGTGCGTTTGATCATAACACTTTTGCGTACAGCGCAATAATCGCCACAAAATGTGCTGTAAAAAGGCATAAAACAGCGGGGTTAAAACAGCGCGTCGGGCGATGACTAATCTGTGACATCGTCGCATCAGATAAGGTACTATCCTCGCCAAACAGATCGCCCTGCGGCGCGCTGCCGCCCGCCGCAACGTGAGGAATCATAATGAGTGACTTGACGCAGGATGGTGCAGAGCGTCTTGCCCTGCATAAATTTACCGAGAATGCGTACCTGAACTATTCCATGTACGTCATCATGGACAGGGCGCTTCCCTATATTGGCGATGGCCTGAAGCCGGTCCAGCGCCGCATTGTCTATGCGATGTCGGAGCTGGGGCTGAACGCCAGCGCGAAATTCAAGAAATCGGCGCGCACCGTCGGCGACGTGCTGGGTAAATATCATCCCCACGGCGACAGCGCCTGCTACGAAGCGATGGTGCTGATGGCGCAGCCGTTCTCCTACCGCTATCCGCTGGTGGATGGTCAGGGGAACTGGGGCGCGCCGGACGATCCGAAATCGTTCGCCGCCATGCGTTATACCGAATCGCGCCTGTCGCGCTACGCCGAAGTGCTGCTGGGCGAGCTGGGGCAGGGCACGGTCGATTTCGTGCCGAACTTCGACGGCACGCTGAACGAGCCGAAGATGCTGCCGGCGCGCCTGCCGAATATTTTGCTGAACGGCACCACCGGCATCGCCGTCGGCATGGCGACCGACATTCCGCCGCACAACCTGCGCGAAGTGGCGAAGGCGACCATCGCGCTGATCGATAATCCTAAAACCACGCTGGACGATCTGCTCGATATCGTACAGGGGCCGGATTTCCCGACCGAAGCGGAAATCATCACCCCGCGCGCCGAGATCCGCAAGATCTACCAGAGCGGCCGCGGATCGGTGCGTCAGCGCGCAGTGTGGAAAAAAGAGGACGGCGAAGTGGTGATCACCGCGCTGCCGCATCAGGTTTCCGGCGCGCGCGTGCTGGAGCAGATCGCCGCCCAGATGCGCAATAAAAAGTTGCCGATGATCGAAGATCTGCGCGATGAGTCAGATCATGAAAACCCGACCCGTCTGGTGCTGGTGCCGCGCTCTAACCGCGTCGATCTCGATCAGGTGATGAACCACCTGTTCGCCACCACCGATCTGGAAAAAAGCTACCGCATCAACCTGAACATGATCGGGCTGGATAATCGTCCGGCGGTGAAAAACCTGCTGGAGATCCTCAGCGAATGGCTGGTGTTCCGCCGCGATACGGTGCGCCGCCGTTTACAGCATCGTCTGGATAAAGTACTGAAGCGCCTGCATATCCTTGAAGGCCTGCTGGTGGCGTTCCTCAATATCGACGAAGTGATTGAGATCATCCGCAGCGAAGATCAGCCGAAGCCGGAGCTGATGTCGCGCTTCGGCATCAGCGAAACCCAGGCGGAAGCGATTCTTGAGTTAAAGCTGCGCCACCTGGCGAAGCTGGAAGAGATGAAAATCCGCGGCGAGCAGAGCGAGCTGGAAAAAGAGCGCGATCAGCTACAGGCGACGCTGGCTTCCGAGCGCCGCATGAACACGCTGCTGAAAAAAGAGCTGCAGGCCGACAGCGAAGCCTACGGCGACGATCGTCGTTCGCCGCTGAACGAGCGCGAAGAGGCGAAGGCGATCAGCGAGAACGAGCTGGTGCCCTCCGAGCCGGTCACTATCGTCCTTTCCCAAATGGGCTGGGTGCGCAGCGCCAAAGGCCACGATATCGATCCGGCCGGGCTGAGCTATAAAGCGGGCGACAGCTATCTGGCGGCCGCGCGCGGCAAGAGCAACCAGCCGGTGGCCTTTATCGACTCTACCGGCCGCAGCTATACGCTGGATCCGACCACGCTGCCGTCGGCGCGCAGCCAGGGCGAGCCGCTGACCGGCAAGCTGACGCCGCCGCCGGGCGCGGTGTTCGAACAGGTACTGATGGAAGCGGACGATCAGCGGCTGCTGATGGCCTCCGACGCGGGCTACGGCTTCGTCTGCACCTTCGCCGATCTGGTGTCGCGCAACCGCGCCGGTAAAACGCTGCTGACGCTGCCGGAAAACGCGAAGGTGATGACGCCGATGGCGATCCATAGCGACGACGATATGCTGCTGGCGATCACCGCCGCTGGCCGTATGCTGATGTTCCCGGTGGGCGATCTGCCGCAGCTGTCGAAAGGCAAAGGCAACAAGATTATCTCCATTCCGTCGGCGCAGGCCGCCAGCGGTGAAGATCGCCTTGCCTGGCTCTATCTGCTGCCGCCGGGCAGCGCCATTACGCTCTACGTCGGCAAACGTAAGCTGACGCTGCGTTCGGAAGAATTGCAAAAATTCCGCGCCGAGCGCGGACGTCGCGGCACGCTGCTGCCGCGTGGCCTGCAACGTATCGACCGCGTTGAAATCGACGCCCCGGCGCGCGCCGTTTCCGACGACAGCGAGGCCTGACAGCAGGCAGGGAAACCGGCGCGCCGCCCAGGCCGCGCGCCGGTGCAATACCGGTGTGTTTTCATATAAAGCCGGTATACTTAGGCGGAAGCCACAATGAGGTCGTTATGCTGGTAATTTTACGTACCCTGATAGTTATTATTTATTCAATTCTGGTTTGTGTATTGGGTTGTATCTGGTGTCTTTTTTCACCGCGAAATCCGCGTCACGTCGCTACCTTCGGCCACCTGTTCGGCGCGCTGGCGCCGCTGTTCGGCGTGAAGGTGGAAGTGCGCAGGCCGGAAGGCGCGGAGCATTACGGCAACGCCATCTATATCGCTAACCATCAGAACAACTACGATATGATTACCGCGGCGAACATCGTTCAGCCGACCACGGTTACGGTAGGGAAAAAAAGCCTGCTGTGGATTCCGTTTTTCGGCCTGCTTTACTGGCTGACGGGCAACCTGCTGATCGATCGCGATAATCGCGCCAAGGCGCACAGCACCATCGCCAAAGTAGTGGACGAGTTTAAAAGAAAGCGCATCTCATTCTGGATGTTCCCGGAAGGCACGCGCAGCCGCGGCCGCGGCCTGCTGCCGTTCAAAACCGGCGCGTTTCATGCGGCGGTGGCGGCGGGCGTGCCGATTATCCCGATCGTCGTCTCCACCACCCATAATAAAATCAAGCTGAACCGCTGGAAAAACGGGCTGGTCATTGTGGAAATGCTGCCGCCGGTTGACGTCGCCGCCTTTGAGAAAGAGTCGGTGCGCAAGCTGGCGACGCACTGTCGCGAGTTGATGCAGGCCAAGCTTAACGAACTGGATGCCGAAGTCGCCGAGCGGGAAGCCAGCGGCAAGTTATAATTCATTCGGGCCGCAGTCGCGGCCCGCACAGCAATCCCTGAACAACAATAAAAACGGACCGCGTCAGCCTGGCGCCACGCGCACCGCTATGGAGTCGTTATGTCTTTCAGTCGACGTCAATTTATACAGGCATCGGGCATAGCCCTGTGCGCGGGCGCGTTGCCGTTCAGCGCGCGGGCGGCAGGCAGCGAAACGCCGTTACCGATCCCGCCGTTGCTGGAATCGCGTCGTGGCCAGCCGCTGTTTCTGACTATGCAGCGCAGCCACTGGTCTTTCTCTGGCGACAGCAACAAGGTGCCGGTTTGGGGCGTCAATGGCCTCTACCTGGGGCCGACGGTGCGCGTCTGGAGCGGCGACGACGTAAAGCTGATTTACAACAACCGGCTGAATGAGCCGGTAGCGATGGGCGTCGGCGGCTTACAGGTGCCGGGCGCCCTGAGCGGCGGCGCGCCGCGCATGATATCGCCGGGCGTTGACTGGGCGCCGGTGCTGCCGGTGCGTCAGCGCGCCGCTACCTGCTGGTATCACGCCACCACGCCCAACCGCATGGCGCAGCACGTTTATAACGGGCTGGCGGGCATGTGGCTGATTGAGGATGAGGTTAGCAAATCGCTGCCGATCCCGAAACACTACGGCGTGGATGACTTTCCGCTGATCATTCAGGACAAACGTCTCGATACCTTCGGCGCGCCGGTCTACAACCCGCCCGAGAACGGCGGACTGGTCGGCGATACGCTGCTGGTCAACGGCGTGCAGAACCCCTTCGTCGAAGTATCGCGCGGCTGGGTGCGCCTGAGGCTGCTGAACGCCTCTAACTGCCGTCGCTATGAAATGATGCTGAGCGACAGCCGTCCGTTTCACGTTATCGCCAGCGACCAGGGTTTCCTGCCTGCGCCGGTGGCGGTGCAGCAGCTGTCACTGGCGCCAGGCGAACGCCGCGAAGTGTTGCTGGATATGTCGCAGGGCGAAGAGGTCTCCATCACTGCTGGCGTAGCGGCAGGCATTATGGATCGCCTGCGCGGCCTGTTCGAACCTTCCAGCATCCTCACCTCCACGCTGATTCTTACGCTGCGTCCTACTGGCCTGCTGCCGCTGGTCACTGACAACCTGCCGATGCGTTTGCTGGCCGATCAGATCCTCGACGGCACGCCGGTGCGCACCCGCGAACTGCGTTTAGGCGATGCCCAGCCGGGCATCAACGGCGCGCTGTGGGATATGTCGCGCATCGATATCCAGGCGCAGCAGGGCACCTATGAGCGCTGGATCGTCCATGCCGACACGCCGCAGGCGTTTCATATTCAGGGCGTCATGTTCCTGGTAAAAAGCGTCAACGGCGCGCAGCCGTTCGGCGAAGATCGCGGCTGGAAAGATACCGTCTGGATCGACGGCGAAGTCGAACTGCTGGTGGCCTTTACGCAGCCTTCCTCTGAACATTTTCCCTTCGTCTACTACAGCCAGACGCTGGAAATGGCCGACCGCGGCACGGCGGGGCAGCTGCTGGTGCAGCCGAGCCAGGGCGGCTAACGCCCTGTCTGAACAGGGGAATCGCGCAGACCGACGGCGTTCCCCTGTGATTCGTCAAAAGTGTGTAAAACGCTTCCCACCGCCTCAGACTCCAATTCAAAGCGATTCCAGAGCCAGAACGTCGCCACGAAGCAAAAGCCAGAAAGCTGGCACGAACCAAAGGGTTTTAAAGCGATCTCGATGCCAGAGAGCGGGGAGGCCGGGCAGAGGAGTAAAGCGTCCCGCGCCAGGGATGGCGCGGGCCGAGCAGTCAGGGATGACGAATTTGCGTCTTTACGATCGGTCCGGCCTCCCCGCATACCCACGGACATGACAGCGACGTTTGATCATCAACGACGCGTCTTATCGGACATTCACGGAACGTGCAACGACGTTTGATCATCAACGACGCGTTTTATCGGGCATTCACGGAACGTGCAGTGACGTTTGACCATCGCCGACGCTAAAAAGCCAACGGCTTCTCCGCGAATTCCACCGGACTTATAGCTGCGTTTAATCCGCCGCGACAGTCCGCCTGAAAATCTTAGTTCAGCTCATCCGGGTGCGGGCCCAGACGCGTGCCGCTGTCCATCTTAGCAATCTCGCTGATCTCCGCTTTCTCCAGCCGGAAATCAAACACCTTAAAGTTTTCTTCAATGCGCGACGGCGTTACCGACTTTGGAATCACCACCAGACCGCAATCCAGATGCCAGCGAATCACCACCTGCGCCGGCGTCTTGCCATACTTCTTCGCCAGCTGCTTAATCACATCCTGATCGAACACGCCCTTGCCGCCCTGCGCCAGCGGGCTCCAGGACTCCGTCTGAATCTGGTGCATCGCGTTCCAGGCATGCAGCTCGCGCTGCTGCAACATCGGATGCAGCTCCACCTGATTGATCACCGGCGTCACGCCCGTCTCGTCAATCAGCCGCTTCAGATGCTTCTCCTGAAAATTACAGACGCCGATGCTCTTCGCCAGCCCCTGCTGTTGTAGCTCGATCATCCCTTTCCAGGCTTCAACATAATTATCCTTCTCCGGGCAAGGCCAGTGCATCAAATAGAGATCCACATATTCCAGTTGCAGCTTCTGCAAACTGCTCTCCATCGCCTGCTGCCAGTTCAGCTGATCCTCATTCCACAGCTTAGTCGTCACGAAAATATCGTCGCGTGCGACATCCGTCTGCTGCAGCGCCTGGCCGATGCCTTCCTCATTTTTGTAAATCGCGGCGGTATCGATAGAACGATAACCTACCTCCAGCGCCTTCAGCGCGGCATTACGCGCCTCTTCAATCGTCGCCTGCCAAACGCCCAGCCCCAGCTGCGGCATCATATTGCCGTCACGCAGTTTGATAATCGGTTGGTCTGCCATAACTTCTCCTTACTGGTTAGTTGGACCCGATAACGCTTAAGTCTAGTCGAGATATCCTTTTGCGGCGGCGCCGTCTAAACCCCATTGTCAGAAAGCAGCAGGAAAGGCTCAATGCTTATTTCTACGGGAATCTTGCCTAATCCTGCTGACGGCTGGAGAAATTTCCCAGCAGCGGGCAAACTGCCGATGAGTTCATCACCGAGAGTTAACATCATGGAGCGGGAAACTATCTGCGCCGCCCTGGCGCAAAAAGTGATTCAGCTGCGTCAGAGCGGGCGCGCCGCCTTGCCTGAACTGCCGGAAGTACAGCTGCTTTATGCCGACAGCCTGTGCGGACGCACGCCGGTTATGTACCGGCCCGGCATCGTCATCCTCTTTCAGGGCAAAAAAGTCGGCTACATCGGATCGACCACCTTCAACTACGACGCCAGCAAATACCTGATGCTCACCGTGCCGCTGCCGTTTGAGTGCGAAACCTTCGCCACGCCGGAACAGCCGCTGGCGGGCATCATGCTGCATGTCGATATCCCGAAACTGCAGGATCTGCTGATCGAACTGAACAACGACGACAGCTTCCAGACCAGGCCGCTTAATCAGGGCATCCACTCCGCCTTTCTCTCCGGCGAACTGCTCTGCGCGACGGAGCGGTTGCTCGATGTCATGCAGAAAAACCGCGACGCGCGCGTGCTCGGCCCGCAAATCGTGCGTGAAATACTCTATTACGTCCTCACCGGACCGTGCGGCGGCGCGCTGCTCTCGCTGGTCAGCCGCCATACTCAGTTCAGCCAGATCGCGCGCGCTGCGGCGCATCGAAACCAGCTTTACCGATAACCTCAGCGTCGAGTTGCTGGCGGCGGAAGTCAACATGAGCGTCTCAGCGTTTCATCATAACTTCAAGGCGGTCACCAGCACCTCGCCGCTGCAATACCTGAAAAGCTACCGGCTGCACCAGGCGCGCACCATGATGCTTCAGGAAGGCTTAAAGGCCAGCACGGCGGCGATGCGGGTGGGGTATGAAAGCGCTTCGCAGTTTTCGCGCGAGTTTAAACGTTATTTCGGCGTAACGCCGGGAGAGGAGATGACCCGTATGCGGCTGGCGGGATAAGTTCCCGCCAGCCGCATGCGGCTCAGGCGCGCTGACGGCGCTTTTTCCAGATCAGCGCAACGCTGCCGGCAAGGCCAAGGAACAGCAGGGCGACCGGCAGAATAATCAAAATCGCCATTACCTGATCTTCATGACGCTTAATGAAAGGTACCTGGCTAATGCCGTAGCCGAAGGCGATCACGATCGTTACCCACAGCAGGCCGCTCAGCCAGTTAAACAGCTGGAAGCGGCCATTTTGCAGACCGGAAATGCCCGCCATGGTCGGCAGCAGCGTGCGCACGAACGCCAGAAAACGGCCCACCAGCAGCGCCATCAGGCCGTGACGGTTGAACAGATGCCAGGCGCGCTGGTGATACTGCGCAGGCAGGTGCATTAGCCAGCTCTTCACCAGCCGCGTATTGCCGAGCCAGCGCCCCTGTAAATAGCTCAGCCAGCAGCCCAGGCTGGCGGCGGCGGTGAGAATCACTATCGTCGGGATAAAATCCATCACCCCTTTGGCGATCATCGCGCCCGCCAGCAGCAGCAGGCTGTCTCCCGGCAGAAAAGAGGCGGGCAGCAGACCGTTCTCCAGGAACAGCGTAATAAACATAATGCCATAAACGATCCAAACCACGTCTGGATTGGCCAGCGCGGCAAAATCCTGATGCCATAGCGCCTGAACAATCTCATGTATCACACCCATCTGTTTCCTCGTTGACTGTGGTCATCGTTTAAGTGTAACTGTAAATGGCCGTCCCCTTCCCGTCGAGGCGAGCGTAGAGGACGACCGGTTAAGCTTTTGTTTAAGATTAGCGTGCTTTACGCCGCTTATGCCTGAGCAATGCGCGCAAAACCGGCGGCCAGGTCGGCAATCAGATCGTCGACATGCTCCAGGCCAATATGCAGACGCACCAGCGTGCCGCTAAAATCCACGCCATTGACCGGACGGATCGCCGCCAGCTCCTCCGGCTGATTTGCCAGAATTAACGATTCAAAGCCGCCCCACGAGTAGGCCATGCTGAAATGGTGGAAGCCGTCGAGAAAGTGTGCCAGCTTTTCATCGCTCAGTTTTTGTTCCAGCACAAAGGAAAAGAGTCCGCTGCTGCCGCTGAAATCGCGTCGCCACGCCTCATGGCCCGGACACTGCGCCAGCGCCGGATGATTGACGCGCGCGACCTCAGGACGCTGCGCCAGCCAGTTCGCCACCGCCAGCGCGCTCTCTTCATGCTGACGCAGACGCACCGCCAGCGTACGCAGGCCGCGGCTGGTGACGTAGGCGGTATCGGCGTCCACCATCTGCCCCATCAGATAGGAGTTTTCACGCAGCTGTTCCCAGCAGCGCGCGTTGCTCACCGCGGTGCCGATCATTGCATCGGAATGGCCTACCAGATATTTGGTGCCAGCCTGGATCGAAATATCCACGCCGTGATCCAGCGGGCGGAACAGCACGCCTGCGGCCCAGGTATTGTCCAACATAATAATGGCGTCAGGCGCCTTACTGCGCACCGCCTGCACGATCGCCGGCACATCCTGTACCTCCATCGTGATCGAGGCGGGAGATTCGAGAAACACCACTTTGGTATTGGGTCGCACCAGATCGGCGATCTGCGCGCCGAGAGTGTGATCGAAATAGCGCGTGGAGACGTTAAGCTTGCTGAGGATTTTATTGCAGAAATCCTGGGTCGGCTCATAGACCGAACCGGCCATCAGCACCTCGTCGCCCGCTTCGACAAACGCCAGAATCGCGTTGGACACCGCTGCCGCGCCGCACGGATAGAGCGCGCAGCCCGCGCCGCCTTCCAGCTCGCACATCGCGTCCTGTAGTGAAAAGTGGGTCAGGGTGCCGCGGCGGCCGTAGAAAAGCTCGCCCTGCGCCCGGCCTGCGGTGGCGCGTTTCTTATCGGCGACGGTATCAAAAACCAGGGAGGAGGCGCGCTGGATCACGCTGTTGACGGCGCCCTGCGTGTAACGTTTGGTTCTTCCGGCGGCGATGAGTGTGGTTTCAATATTCTTTTTCGACATGCTGCAAGCGGTCCTGCTAACCCGTAGTGATGCTCTAACTTACCACGTTTAACCGGCGGGGGTTGAGACCGTTTTGTCACTATCAGACAGTGGCGGGGAAGCGACGACGGAGGCGCGCATAGCCGCCGTCGTCGCCGGGGCTACATGACGCCCATCATGCGCGGCAGCCATAGAGAGATGGCTGGTATATAGGTAATCATCATCAGCACCACAAACAGCAGACAGTAGAACGGCAGCATCGCCTTCACCACCTGTTCGATCTTCTGTTTGCCCACCGCGCTGGCGACAAACAGTACCGATCCCACCGGCGGCGTAATCAGGCCGATGCCGAGGTTGATCATCACGATCATGCCGAAATGCACCGGATCGACCCCCAGCGCATTGGTGACCGGCAACAGCACCGGCGTCAGGATCAGGATAATCGGCGCCATATCCATCAGCGTGCCGATCACCAGCAGCAGGACGTTGATGCACATCAGAATCACATACTTGTTATCCGACACGCTGGTGAAAAACTCGGTAATCAGCTGCGGCAGCTGCATAAAGGTCATCACCGCGCCGAAACCGGAGGCGAAGGCGATCAGCACCATCACAATGGTGACGGTCTTGATGGTGCGAAACAGCAGGATATGCAGCTGGTTCCACTTAAAGTCGCGGTAGATAAACATGGTGACGAAGAAGGCCCACAGACAGGCGATCGCCGCCGATTCCGAGGCGGTGAAAATACCGGAGAGAATGCCGCCGAGGATAATCACCACGGTGAACAGCCCCCAGAAGGCGTCGAAAAAGATCTTCAGCGCCTGCTGAAAGGGGATGCGTTCGCCGCGCGGATAACCGCGTTTGCGCGCAAAGCCGAGACACATCACCATCAGGCAGAGGCCAAGCAGCAGGCCGGGGAAAATACCGGCGACGAACAGCGATGAAATCGTCACCACGCCGCCGGTGGCCAGCGAATAGATTACCGAGTTATGGCTGGGCGGCGTCAGCACCGCCTGCACCGATCCGCTGGCGGTGACGGCGGCGGCGAAATCGCGCGGATAGCCTTTCTCCTCCATTTGCGGGATCATCACCGAGCCGATAGAGGCGGTATCCGCCACCGACGAGCCGGAGATGGCGCCGAAAAAAGTCGAGGCGACGATATTCACCAGCGACAGGCCGCCGCGAATAAAGCCGACGAAGATATAGGCGAAATTGACCAGCCGTCGGGCGATGCCGCCTTCGGCCATAATTGCGCCCGCGAGAATAAAGAAGGGAATGGTCAACAGCGAAAACTTATTTACCCCGTTAGTGATTTGAATCACCACCGCTTCCAACGGCAGATCGATCCACCAGGCGCCGATAAAAGCGCTCAGGCCCACGGCGAAAGCCACCGGAAAGCCGATCAGCAACAGAACCATCATACTGCCTACTAAGATCAGTGCGTCCATCATAAGCTCCGAATCAGTGGGTGCCACCGAGGCTGACCAGCGGGCGTGCAGACTGATCGCCGCACAGCAGGCGCTCAATCACGAACAGGATCGTCAGCAGCGCGCCGACCGGAATAGGCAAATACATCTGACCAAAGGTCACCGCCGGCAGTGACGCCTGCGGCTGAAGCCACATCGCCTCGCACAGCGCGTAGCTCGCCTGGAAGATAATCACGCACGCCGCCAGCATCAGCAGATCGCTGGCAATCGCGGCGATTTTTTGCCCGCGCGGCGACAGGCGATCGGTAACCATCGATACGCAGATGTGGGTGCCGGCGCGAAAGCCGACCGGTGCGCCGATAAAGGTGAAAATGATCATACAGACGATAGCAACCGGCTCCGGCCAGGAGAGCGCATCGTTAAGCACATAGCGGGCAAAAATGCCGACAGGGATCACCGCGACCATCAGCAACAGCGCAATCGCGGCGATCGTCATGCAGAGCAGATAGACCGCATCCATCAGACGTGAATAGGCAGACATGATTTTTTACCTGGTTAACGGCGCCGCGAGAGGACGCGGCGCGGGAAAAGGTTATTTCACCGCAGCGATTTGCTGCATCAGATCCTGATAGTTCTTGCCGTATTGATCGCGCACCGGCTGGGTGGCTTTGACAAAGTAGTCGCGATCGATCTGTTGGAAGGTCACGCCGCCGGCTTTCATTTTATCCAGCGACTGCTGATTATATTCGGCCCACAGCTTGCGCTCATCTTCCTGTGCCTCTTTGCCCAACTTGCGCAGCAAAGCCTGATCCTCGGCGGAAAGCTTATCCCAGGAACGTTTGGAGAAGAGGATCATCTCCGGCTGGATAAAGTGGCCGGTCAGGGTGTAATACTTCGCCACCGGCATATAGTTATGGGCGACAAAGGTTGGCGGGTTGTTCTCTGTGCCGTCCACGACGCCGGTCTGCATGGCGCTGAACACTTCGCTGACGCCCATCGCCACCGGGTTGGCGCCCATCGCTTTCAGCGTCGCCAGCGAGATGGCGCTGTTCTGTACGCGAATCTTCATCCCTTTCAGATCTTCCGGTTTCGTCACCGGCTTTTTGGTGATCATGTTGCGTACGCCCGCATCGGTCCAGCCGAGAAACACCATGCGGGTATTAGGATCGTTATCGAACTTATCGGTGATCGCTTTGCCGATCTCGCCGTCCAGCACGCTGTGCATATGCGCCTCGTCACGGAAGATATAGGGCAGCGTCAGCACGCTGGTTTCCGGCGCGAGAGTAGACACCGGCGCCAGCGAAACGCGGATCATATCGACTGCGCCGATCTGCACCTGCTGCAACGTCTGTTCTTCATCGCCTAACGTGCCGCCAGCGTAGACGCGCAGCTCAAGCCGACCGTCGGTAGCCTGCTTCAGCTTTTCTCCCATATGTTCAAGCGCGACGACGGTGGGATAACCGGCAGGCTGGACTTCCGCGACCTTCAGCACCTTAGCCGAGGCGGCGGTGGCGGTGAACAGCGCGGTGGAAGCCAGCGCTAACACCAGCAACAGTTTTTTTACTTTCATCATTGTTCTCCTGCGCCTAAAGGATGCCCCGTCACTGGTTGTAGAAGGGTAGAGGTATGCGCCAGCAGGGCTGATTCACTATAGATAAATTGCGCAGGCGGAAAATCAGCGCGCATAAATTGAATGAATTGCATCACAAAATTAAAACGACGTTTTAATAAATTTATACGCAGCGTCACAGTTTAAAAACTAACCGATCACAATTTACTTACCTGCCTGTCGATAAGCGGCGCAGGACGGGGAAATCTTTGTAAATAGTAATGAGAACTACTATCAATTCACCTCTGTTTTGGTATGATCCTGACCTGTTTTGATGAATTCCATTAAGGTTGGAGAAATAGCGTGGTGACCAGTGAGTTGATGCAGACGGATCTCTCCGTCTGGGGCATGTTTGAACATGCGGACATCGTGGTAAAAGCGGTAATGATTGGACTGCTTCTGGCGTCCGTCGTCACCTGGGCCATCTTCTTCGGCAAGTTTACCGAACTGTCCTCGGCACGTCGGCGTCTGAAACAGGAACAGCAGGCGCTGGCGGAAGCGCGTTCGCTGCGCCAGGCGGCGGAGCTGAGCGACGGCTTCCACGCGCGCAGCCTGACGACGCAGCTGCTGCAGGAAGCGCAGAACGAGCTGGCGCTTTCCGCCGGTTCGGAAGATAACGAAGGCATTAAAGAGCGCACCGGCTTCCGTCTGGAGCGCCGTGTCGCCGCCATCAGCCGTCACGCCGGTCGTGGCAACGGCTTCCTCGCTACCATCGGCTCCGTCGCGCCCTTTATCGGCCTGTTCGGCACCGTCTGGGGCATCATGAACAGCTTTATCGGCATCGCCAAAACCCAAACCACTAACCTCGCAGTCGTTGCACCCGGTATTGCGGAAGCACTGCTGGCGACGGCCATCGGCCTGGTGGCGGCGATTCCGGCGGTAGTGATCTACAACGTCTTCGCCCGCATGATCGCCAACTACAAAGCGAGCCTGGGCGATGTAGCCGCGCAGGTGCTGCTGTTGCAGAGCCGCGATCTCGATCTGGCGCGCGGCAACAGCGCGCAGCCGGTACAGAATGCACATAAACTGCGGGTAGGTTAAGCGTTATGGCGATGCGGTTAAATGACGATCTGGACAGCAATGGCGAAATGCATGAAATCAACGTGACGCCGTTTATCGACGTAATGTTGGTGCTGTTGATTATTTTCATGGTGGCCGCGCCGCTGGCGACGGTGGACGTCCGGGTCAACCTTCCCGCCTCCACCAGCGCGCCGCAGCCGCGTCCTGAAAAGCCGGTCTATCTCTCGATTAAAGAAGATAAGCAGATGTATGTCGGCAACGAAGCGGTCTCGAAAGAGAAGCTGATTGAGGTGCTGAACGCGCAAACGGAAGGCAACAAAGAGACCACCATTTTCTTCCAGGCGGATAAGTCAGTGGATTATGAAACGCTGATGAGCGCCATGGATGCCCTGCGCGGCGCAGGCTATCTCAAGATTGGCCTGATGGGTATGGAAACCGCGCAAAAATAGCTGCACGGCGCGCGCTGAAGTATAAAAAAACCGGAGCCTCTGCTCCGGTTTTTTTATCGCTGCCGATTATCCGTTTTTGTGCAGGGAACGGCTAACACGCTGTGCGCAGCGGCAAGAGAGGCCCCGGCTTTCTGGCTTAGCCCAGATGTTCGCCGCCGGTGACGCCATGCACTTCTGCCGTCACATAGCTGGATTCCTGCGACGCCAGATAGACATATACGCCTGCCAGCTCGGCTGGCTGTCCGGCGCGCTTCATCGGGGTTTGTTTACCAAACTCCGGCAGTTTCTCCTGCGGCTGGCCGCCTGCCACCTGCAATGCGGTCCAGATCGGGCCTGGCGCGACGCTGTTTACGCGAATGCCTTTTTCCGCCACCTGCTTGGCCAGCGCACGGGTATAGGCCAGGATCGCCGCTTTGGTGGAGGCGTAGTCCAGCAGATGCGGGCTCGGCTGATAGGCCTGAATCGAGGAAGTAGTGATAATTGACGCGCCTTCCGGCAGCAGCGGAATCGCCGCCTGTGTGATCCAGAACAGCGAGAAGACATTGGTTTCGTAGGTTTTACGGAACTGTTCGGTGGTCAGCTCGGCGATATCTTCTACCGCGACCTGTTTACCCGCCACCAGCGCCAGGATATCGAGTCCGCCCAGCTCTTCGTGCGCCTGTTTTACCAGCTGCTTGCTGAATGCCTCATCGCTGATATCGCCTGGAATCAGCACCACTTTGCGACCCGCTTCACGGATATAGTCCGCTACCTGCTCTGCGTCGCGCTGCTCGGCGGGCAGATAGTTAATCGCCACGTCGGCGCCTTCACGGGCATAGGCGATAGCGGCGGCGCGGCCAATACCGGAATCAGCGCCGGTGACCAGCGCTTTGCGGCCTGCCAGACGCTGGCTGCCGCGATAGCTCTGCTCGCCGCAGTCCGGTACGGGCTGCATATCCTGTTGGATGCCGGGGGCGGGCTGACGCTGTTTCGGGTATTCACCGTTGTAATACTGGGTGAGAGGATTTTGCATTTTATTCTGGTCTGCCATGTTTCCTCCTGGTTTCACAAAGAAAATTCACTATCAAGGCTAGGAAAAACGGCGCGCTTGTCGAGACGTGTAACAGACGTTAAAGAACAACCCATTGTTGTAAAAGGAAAATTTAACAAAGGGAAAATGCGAATAAATATGAGCAAATATGAATATCGTACGGTAAATGCGCATGTTGTCAGTGAGGAATGTGTTGTTCGCGCTTCTGTTAAATAATGGCGACTAAGCCAATCTTTTTGTAAATCGAAACAGAGGTTCACTTCATATTATGTCGGGCCGAAACGGGAAAAAACACAAGGAAGCCGGTTTACAATCCACCACACCTTTATAAAAGCCGCCCCGCAACGGAGCCAAATCCATCTGTAGCGTGACCAGCGGCAGCTTCCTCGAAATATATACTTTTATGGTTTTCGGTTACTACGCCAGTGCCAAAACCTTCTTTCCTGACAATAACCCCTTCGCCGCGTTTTTCAGGCCTGCTGGCGGCATTTTCAGCAAAGAGAGAGGAGCGCTCTGACGTCGGCTATCTGAAAATTGTCAACAATGTTATTTTCTTGCGCTGGCGTTGATCGCGCGGATTTTTACGGCTGTAGCTGGCCCTGCCGGATAAGGCGGGTGGCGTAGGGAACGGCTGGTTTTTTGACGCGTATTGACGCGGCACGTAAAAAGTTTCAAAAAATGCTGGCAAGGC
>NZ_JANION010000124.1:0-6995 GCF_024610815.1 Mixta sp. | reverse complement strand
GTCCACGCCCGGCGCGAGGCAGAAGCTGTCGCGCAGCGGATTGTAGTGCAGACCGATAATGTGCTTCTCGCGCAGCGGCGTCTCATCCACCCAGTTCAGCAGCTCCGCCGGACGGATAAACTTCTTCGCGTCATGGGTGCCGCGCGGCACCATGCGCAGCACATATTCGGCGCCGATCACCGCCATCAGCCAGGCTTTGGCGTTGCGGTTAATGGTGGAGAAAAACACCTCGCCGCCCGGCTTCACCAGCTTCGCGCACGCGTGCACCACCGAACGCGGGTCCGGCACATGCTCCAGCATCTCCATACAGGTGACGACGTCATAGCTTCCGGCATGCTGTTCGGCATGATCTTCAACCGTCTGCTGGATATAGTCGACGCTAACGCCGCTCTCCAGCGCATGCAGACGCGCCACCTCCAGCGGCTCGGCGCCCATATCCAGCCCGGTCACCTGCGCGCCTTCGCGCGCCATGCTTTCCGCCAGAATACCGCCGCCGCAGCCGACATCCAGCACCTTCTTGCCGAACAGCCCGCCGCTGCGTTGGGCGATATAGCCAAGACGCAGCGGGTTGATGCGGTGCAGCGGCTTAAATTCGCCTTCCCTATCCCACCAGCGCGACGCTACCGCTTCAAATTTGGCGATTTCGTCATGATCCACATTGCTTGCACGCGCGCTCACACTCATCTTTTTTCACTCCTGACACAGTTTCCCGGAGTATACATCTTCTGGCGGCGATCGGCACGGCGCGGCAAAAGGTAAAGCGCGCTTAAAACGCTGCTTTCCGTTCACCGGCGGGTTGCGATGTGATATACTTTCGCACCTTTAAATCCGGGATAAATGTAGAGGGATAGCGGCTCCATGAGCGACCTTGCCAGAGAAATCACACCGGTTAATATTGAGGAAGAACTGAAGAGTTCCTATCTCGATTACGCCATGTCGGTCATCGTTGGCCGTGCATTACCAGATGTTCGCGATGGCCTGAAGCCGGTCCATCGTCGCGTGCTTTATGCTATGAGCGTGCTGGGGAACGACTGGAACAAACCTTACAAAAAATCTGCCCGTGTCGTTGGCGACGTCATCGGTAAATATCACCCGCACGGCGACTCCGCCGTCTACGACACCATCGTTCGTATGGCCCAGCCGTTCTCGCTGCGCTATATGCTGGTGGATGGCCAGGGCAACTTTGGTTCCATCGACGGCGACTCTGCCGCGGCGATGCGTTACACCGAAGTGCGCATGGCGAAAATTGCCCACGAGCTGCTGGCGGATCTGGAGAAAGAGACCGTCGATTTCGTGCCGAACTACGACGGCACCGAGCAGATTCCCGAAGTCCTGCCGACCAAAATTCCCAACCTGCTGGTTAACGGCTCGTCGGGCATCGCCGTCGGTATGGCCACTAATATCCCGCCGCATAACCTCACCGAGGTGATCAACGGCTGCCTGGCCTATATCGAAGACGAAAACATCAGCGTCGAAGGGTTGATGGAGCACATCCCCGGCCCCGATTTCCCGACCGCCGCCATCATCAACGGGCGTCGCGGCATTGAAGAGGCCTACCGTACCGGACGCGGTAAAATCTACATTCGCGCCCGCGGCGAGGTGGAAACCGACGCTAAAACCGGTCGCGAGACTATCGTCATTCACGAAATTCCCTATCAGGTCAACAAAGCGCGCCTGATTGAGAAAATCGCCGAGCTGGTCAAAGACAAGCGTATCGAAGGCATCAGCGCGCTGCGCGACGAGTCCGACAAAGACGGCATGCGCATCGTAATCGAAGTGAAGCGCGACGCGGTAGCGGAAGTGGTGCTGAACAACCTCTACTCGCTGACGCAGCTGCAGGTCTCCTTCGGCATCAACATGGTGGCGCTGCATCAGGGCCAGCCGAAGATCATGACCCTGAAGGAGATTCTGGAAGCCTTCGTGCGTCATCGTCGTGAAGTCGTGACGCGCCGCACCATTTTTGAACTGCGCAAAGCGCGCGATCGCGCCCATATCCTTGAAGGTCTGGCGATTGCGCTGGCGAATATCGATCCGATTATCGAGCTGATCCGTCATGCGCCGAACCCGGCAGAAGCGAAAGCGGGCCTGGTGGCGCAGTCCTGGGAACTGGGCAACGTCGCCGCGATGCTGGAGCGCGCGGGCGACAACGCCGCGCGCCCGGAATGGCTGGAAGAAGAGTTCGGCATCCGCGACGGCCGCTACCACCTGACCGAGCAGCAGGCGCAGGCGATCCTCGATCTGCGTCTGCAAAAGCTGACCGGTCTGGAACATGAAAAGCTGCTGGATGAGTACAAAGAGCTGTTGGCGCAGATCGCGGAGCTGATCCACATTCTGGAAAGCGCCGATCGCCTGATGGAAGTGATTCGTGGAGAGCTGGAAGCGATCCGCGACCAGTTCGGCGACCAGCGTCGCACGGAAATCACCGCCAACACCGCTGATATCAATATCGAAGATCTGATCAATCAGGAAGATGTGGTCGTTACCCTGTCGCATCAGGGCTACGTGAAGTATCAGCCGCTTTCTGATTACGAAGCGCAGCGTCGCGGCGGCAAAGGCAAATCAGCCGCGCGCATCAAGGAAGAGGATTTTATCGACCGTCTGCTGGTGGCCAACACCCACGACACGATCCTCTGCTTCTCCAGCCGCGGCCGTCTCTACTGGATGAAAGTCTACCAGCTGCCGGAAGCGAGCCGTGGCGCGCGCGGACGTCCGATCGTCAACCTGCTGCCGCTGGAAGCCAACGAGCGTATCACTGCCATTCTGCCGGTGCGTGAATATACCGAAGGCACCAATATCTTTATGGCGACCGCCAGCGGCACCGTGAAGAAAACCTCGCTGACCGAGTTCAGTCGTCCGCGCAGTGCCGGCATTATCGCCGTCAACCTGCGTGAAGACGACGAGCTGATCGGCGTGGCGCTCACCGACGGTAGCAACGAAGTGATGCTGTTCTCCGCCGCAGGCAAAGTGGTGCGCTTCTCCGAGCAGGCAGTGCGCGCCATGGGCCGTACCGCTTCCGGCATGCGCGGCATCAAGCTGGCGGAAGGGGATCGCGTGGTGTCGCTGATCGTGCCGCAGGAAGAGGGCGCGATTCTGACGGTGACGCAGAACGGCTACGGCAAGCGTACCGCCAACAGCGAGTATCCGACCAAATCGCGCGCGACGCAGGGCGTGATCTCCATCAAGGTGACCGAGCGCAACGGGCCGGTTATCGGCGCGGTGCAGGTGGTGGACAGCGACCAGATCATGATGATCACCGACGCCGGTACGCTGGTGCGCACCCGCGTATCGGAAGTGAGCGTGGTCGGGCGTAACACCCAGGGCGTGATTCTGATCCGCACCGCAGCGGATGAGAACGTGGTCGGTCTGCAACGTGTGGCGGAGCCGGTTGAAGAAGAAGAGCTGGACGCCATCGACGGCAGCGTCGCGGAAGGGGAGGAGGATATCGCCCCGGAAGTGGAAACCGACGATGAGATCCCGGACGGCGAAGAGGAGTAATCCTCTCTTCGACGCTAAAAAGGCCGGTCTGACCGGCCTTTTTTATCGTTCGAATAAATGACTCAACGTGCATGTTTACCGGCAGCAGAATAGACATCACTGCGTTCTCTTTTCCCTACCGCAACAACAAACACGACGACCTTATCATCCTGAACCTGATAAACGAGACGGTAACCGGAAGAGGGGAGTTTGATTTTATAACAGTCGGGCAGTCCCCGAAGTTTATTCGCCTCAATACGTGGTGCCTTTAACACTCACTTCAGCCAGCTTTTTCTTTAACTGCTCGCGTACAGGCGTTCCCAGCTTATGCCACTCGGCGTAATGACGATTGTCATTACGAATTGTGGAGTTTTTTTTTACGCTGATACAAGCTGAACGCCGCTTTTTCCCCTCCGGCTATCAGTCTGATAAAGCAACAATAGCGGACGCGAATCTGGCTTTTTTCACAGCCTGACGCTACTGTATCGGGATCAAAAAATATTACTCATTGGCGGTTGCGCCCAGGTTTCCCTTGAAATATCTCGTTTCGTTTCGCACTACGCTCAGGATTTCCCGCTATCTGTTTCGCGCGCTGGCGCTGATGCTCTGGTCGCTGGGCGCGCTGTTAACCGCGTTTTACATTATCAGCGTGCTGCATACGCAGGAAGCGCAGGTGCGTCAGGAGTTCACGCTTAACTACGATCAGGCGCAGTGGTATGTGCGTCACTCGGCGGATATTACCAGGGAGCTGAAGTACATTGCGGAAAACCGCCTGAGCAGCAGCGCCAGCGGCACCGATCCGCTGAACGGCGTCTTTCCCGGCAAGGCGACGCTGCCGCAGTTCTATCCGTTAGTCGACAATTCTAACTGTGCGGCGATGAGCAATACCTGGCGCAGCTCGCTGGAGTCGCTCAGCTACTTCCTTAACTACTGGAAAACCAATTTTGCCTCCGCCTACGAGCTGAACCGCGTCTTTTTTATCGGGGGCGAAGGGCTCTGTATGGCCGATTTCGGCATCGGCAACGGATCGGTGGATCGCGAGCGCACGATGAAAACGCTGCACGAGCGTATTCTGCGCTACCGCAACAGCAGCGCGGACGAGCGTAAAAGCAGTCTGTACTGGGTCAGCAATAACGGGCAGCCGGGCGTCGGCTATTTCTACATGATTACGCCGATCTACGTCGCCAACAAGCTGGAGGCGCTGCTCGGCATCGAGCAGAATATTCGCCTCGACGATTTTGTTACGCCGGGCAGCCTGCCCGTTACCGCCACGCTGATTGACGAGGCGAACCAGCCGGTGCTCTCCTCAAACCGCGGACGCGTCGGATTTTCACTGGACGATCTTCCCGACGACAAAGCCTGGTTCGGCTACGTCGACAGTTATAAACAGCTGGTGCTGAAGAAAACGCTGCATCCTTCCAACCTGAGCATCGTCTATTCGGTGCCGACCGATGTACTGGTCGACCGTCTGAAGCTGTTGATGATCAACGCCATCCTGCTTAATCTGGTGAGCGCGATTATTCTTTTCACGCTTGCCTGGCTGTTTGAGCGTCGAATGTTCCTGCCGGCGGAGGAGAACGCGCACCGGCTGGAGGAGCACGAGCAGTTTAACCGTAAAATCGTCGCGTCCGCGCCGGTCGGCATCTGTATTCTGCGCACCCGCGACGGTACCAACATCCTCAGCAACGAGCTGGCGCACAACTATCTGACGATGCTGACGCAGGAAGATCGACAGAAGCTGACGGAAATCATCAGCGGCCAGCAGGTTAATTTCGTCGATCTGCTGACCGGCAGCAACACCAACCTGCAAATCAGCTTCGTGCATTCGCGCTACCGCAACGAAAACGTAGCGATCTGCGTGCTGGTCGACGTCAGCGCCCGCGTGAAAATGGAAGAGTCGCTACAGGAGATGGCGCAGGCGGCGGAGCAGGCCAGCCAGTCCAAATCGATGTTCCTCGCGACCGTTAGCCACGAGCTGCGCACGCCGCTCTACGGCATTATCGGCAATCTCGATCTGCTGCAAACCAAACAGCTGCCGAAAGGGGTCGATTCGCTGGTGACGGCGATGAACAACTCCTCCAGCCTGCTGCTGAAAATCATCAGCGATATTCTCGACTTCTCGAAGATCGAATCGGAGCAGTTGCAGATCGAGCCGCGTCCTTTCGCCCCGCGCGAGGTTATCACCCATATCACCGCCAACTATCTGTCGCTGGTGGTAAAGAAGCGCCTGACGCTTTATTGCTTTATCGAGTATGACGTGCCGGTGGCGCTGGACGGCGATCCGATGCGTCTGCAACAGGTGGTCTCCAACCTGCTGAACAACGCCATTAAATTTACCCATACCGGCTGCATTATCCTGCACGCCTATGTGAAAGAGGGCTATCTGGCGGTGCGCGTGCGCGATACCGGCGTCGGCATCGCCGCCAAAGAGATCACCCGACTGTTCGATCCTTTCTTCCAGGTGGGCACCGGCGTGCAGCGCAACTTCCAGGGCACCGGCCTGGGGCTGGCGATTTGTGAAAAGCTGATCAATATGATGGACGGCGATATCGAAGTCGAGTCGGAGCCGGGCATGGGCAGTCAGTTTATCGTGCGCATTCCGCTCTATAACAGCCAGATGATGACGCCGGTGCCGCATGAGGGTCTCCAGGATAAACAGGTCTGGCTGGCGCTGCGCAACGACTTCCTCGCCAGTTTCCTGACGCGCCTGCTGCTGGCGCACGGCATTCAGGTAACGCGGCTGGATGAACAGGCGTGGCGGCCGGACGATGTGATTATCGCCGACTACGATTTTCAGCCGGAACAGCCGGCGCGCGCGGTGATCGTTTTCGACGGCGCCCATATCGATACGCCCTATGAGCTATCGCCGGGCCGCTGGATCTACAGCACCGCCATGCCGCATGAGCTGCCGGCGCTGCTGGGCCGCATCTACAGCGTGGTGGTGGAAGTGCCTGACGGCCTGTCGTCGCTGCCGGTTCCGGCGCAGCAGGGCGTCGACAATCATGACATTCTGGTGCTGGTGGTGGACGATCACCCCATCAACCGCATGCTGCTTTCCGATCAGCTGGGCTCGCTCGGCTACCGGGTGAAAACCGCGCAGGACGGCGTGGATGCGCTGAACGTGATTAGCCGCAGCGAGATAGACATCGTGTTGACCGATGTGAACATGCCAAATATGGATGGCTATCGCCTGACGCAGCGTCTGCGTCAGCTGGGGCAAACCTTCCCGATTATCGGCGTAACGGCAAATGCGCTGGCGGAAGAGAAACAGCGTTGTATGGAAGCGGGAATGGATAACTGTTTGTCGAAGCCGGTCACGCTGGAGACGCTGAAAACGTCGCTGGCGATCTACGCGGAGCGCGTCAGGAAAGTGCGTGATGTGTAAGAAAGGCGGGACGGTGCACGTAACGCGTCGTCCCTGACGCGTCAGAAAACGGCCCGTAGGCCGTTTATTCTTTATCCGCCTGTGGCGTGGTGCTGACGGAAGAGAGGTAGTTCAGCAAAGCGATATCGTTATCAAC
>NZ_JANION010000122.1:0-56686 GCF_024610815.1 Mixta sp. | reverse complement strand
GCAAGGCTTATTTTTTATGGCTGAGAGCAAGCGCGCAAAATAATATCAATAAAAAGGGCGACCTGTTGTCGCCCTGATAATTAACGCTATGTTGAATGCGTCAGGCCCGTTTATTCCGGCAGGCCTTCTGTGGACGGTGCGCCCAACATATAGCGGGAGAGGAAGCCATCAAGCGGCATCTTCTCGCCGTTCATCGTCACCTGCGCGCCGTTGTATTGCAGGCTGGTGACAATATTGTCATCCTGCTGGGTGGTCAGACGGAACATCTGGCCCATCGCCGCCAGACCTTTAACCTGCTGATCCGCCAGTTTGACGGCGTCCGCTTCCTGATAGCCTTCCGCCATCGCCACCTGCTTCATCATTTCCGTCGCCATCGGCATGCTGATCACCAGCTTGCCGTCCAGCGTTTTCAGCACACGATTCAGCGCGTCGGAGAGCGTTTTCGCCTCGCCCTGCGCGGTTGCCGGATCTTTAAAGTGCGCAGCGAAATTAAAGGTGCTTTCGCCCTTATCGTTTTTCCAGCTCAGCGGCGCAACCGTCACCACCGGATCGCCTTTCAGCAGCAGCGGCAGGTTAGCCGCCAGAATCTGACGCATGCCTTCCTGATAGCGCGCCGGATCTTTATCGATGCCGGGCTGGTTGAGCAGCGCCTGCATCTGGCTGTTGTAATTGTCCCCGAAGGTTTTCAGCGCCTGACCATCGAACTGCGACAGTTTCATGGTCAGCTTGCCGGAACCAAAATGACGGTTTTCCAGCTTCAGGCTATCGACCACGTAATCCATCTGGCCAGAGATGGTGTTGCCGTTGGCGTCGAACTGCGTTTTGACATCGGTGCCTTCCAGCACCGCCGCTTCCTGGCCGTTAACGCTGGCGGAAAATTTCTTCAGCGCCAGATGCTGATCGCCGATGCGCACGCCCTGCGGGCTGAGGTGGGTGTTGCCGTTGAGGGTGATGCCGTTGAGGGTAAACAGCACCGGTTGGTTCGCCTCGTTCCTGACCGTCAGCGCGATGCTGTCGATATCGCTGTCAAAGTTGACCTGGTCGCCTTTGCTGTCGCTGTCGATGCCCAGCGTGCCGCCGTTCCAGGCGTAGCGCTCGCCGCTTTCCGCATTCTGATAATCGAGCGGCAGCAGACGGATCGCCGAGGCGGTCGCGCCGCTGTAGCCGATGCGCGTGTCTGCTTCAATCACCGACTTGCCTTTGCTCAGCTCAAACAGCTTTTTCAGCGCCGGGGTATTCTCCAGCTCGCTGTGCACTGACGCCATGCTCGGAATCAGGTTGAATCTCTTCAGCTGGGCGAAGGGGAAAGGACCGTGATCGATGGTTTCGTTAAGCACGACGCTCTGTCCGGGTTTCAGCAGGGCGTTGTCTTCCGTTTGCGAGCTGGCCTGCACCACCAGCTGCGTGCGGCTGGTGAAAATGCCGCGCTGGTAGTTTTGATAGCTCACTTTCAGGCGGCTGTCGGGAGCAATCTGCGCCAGCTGCGCGTTGGCGTTTTGCACGATTTGATCCATATGGCTTTCGATCTGTTTGCCTGTTATCCAGGCGGCGCCCGTCCAGATTACGCCCAGTGCGATCACCACGCCGACCGCAATTTTCGTCTTTTTCATCGATTCGTCCTTTTGCCGGCATCAATGCCTGATATTAATTTCTTGAATAATCATAGCATTTACTGGTGAAGCCGTCAGCCCAGCCGAGTGCAGACGCGGGCGAGGCGGCCTTCTCCCTGTACGGAGACCGACGCTTCGCTGGCGGCGACGAAACAGGATTCGCCCGGATTCAGCGTCAGGCGCTGCGCGCCGCTTGTCAGCTCCGCTTTCCCTTCGATGCAAAACAGGATGGCGGCGCTTTGCTGAGTGAGCGACGTCGGCGCGTCATTCAGCAGATGCACCGAAAAGGCGAAATCCTCGACCGGCACCGGGAACCGTAGCTCGTCGCCCTCGCGTTCCGGCACGGTAAGCAGGCTGTCGCTGGCGCGTGGCGCAAATTTGACGTTCGCCATCAGCTCCGGCACGTCGATATGTTTGGGCGTCAGCCCGGCGCGCAGCACGTTGTCCGAGTTGGCCATCACCTCCAGCGCCACGCCGTGCAGATAGGCATGCGGCGTTTCGGCGAACAGAAACATCGCTTCGCCCGGTTGCAGTTCAATCACGTTCAGCAGCAGCGGCGAGAAAAGCCCGCTGTCGTCAGGCCAGAATTCAGCGATGCGCTGAATCGTATCCCACGGCTCGCCGCTGTAGCTTTGCAGCGTGGCGGTAAGGATATCGATCGCGCGCGCTTTCTCCTCATCCTGTAACGAAAGCAGGGTAGAAAAGAGCGACGCCAGATGCTTTTCATCCGGCTGTTGCAGGAAATGTGCGATAGCAGGATGCGCGCCCGCCACCGGCTGCAATAGCGAGACGATCTCGCGCAGCTCGCGGAAACCGTTTATCGCCTGGAAGGGCGTCAGGGCATAAACCAGCTCCGGCTTGTGATTGGCGTCCTTATAGTTGCGCTCCGGCGCGCTGAGCGGCACGCCCGCTGCGTTTTCGCGAGCGAAACCCGCTTCCGCCGCCGCCTTACCCGGATGAACCTGGACAGATAAGGGCTGCGCGGCGCACAAAACCTTAAACAGAAAGGGCAGTTCGCCGAAGCGCGCCGCCACCTTTGCGCCGAGCATGCTGTTTTTATCGGCGTCGATGACCTCGCGCAGCGATCGCTGCTGGCCGTCAATCAACACCGTCGAGCTACTTTTCGGATGCGCGCCCATCCACAGCTCGGCCATCGGCTGCTGCGACGGATTTTCAATGCCGTAGAGATCGGTTAAGGCATGGGTGCTGCCCCAGGCATAGTGTTGCAGCGTATTGTGAAGCTTAAACATGGTTTCTCCCTTTCCGCGGGCCGTTAACAGCACACTATTAAAGCAGAAACGTCTTGTTAAACCACGATGCAAGTCAAATAAGGACGACTGGCTCGCATAATGTTAAATTATTGTATGTCACACTATGGCCCGCGCTCGCTGTGTCGGATACGCACAGGTCAGAGCTATTTAAATCATACGTTTGTGCTTAAGGAGAGAAGTAATGGCAGCCAACCGCATTGAAAAAGATTCAATGGGACCCATTGATGTACCGGCTGATAAACTGTGGGGCGCGCAGACGCAGCGCTCGCTGGAACACTTTCGCATCTCTATAGAAAAAATGCCTGCCGAACTGGTGCATGCGCTGGCGCTGACCAAGCGCGCCGCCGCGAAGGTCAACAGCGATCTGGGGCTACTGCCGCAGGAGAGGGCGCAGGCGATTATCCAGGCCGCCGACGAAGTGCTGGCCGACAAGCACACCACCGAATTCCCGCTGGCGATCTGGCAGACCGGCTCCGGCACACAAACCAATATGAACATGAACGAGGTGCTGGCTAACCGCGCCAGCGAGATCCTCGGCGGCGAGCGCGGCATGTCGCGTCTGGTGCATCCCAACGACGATGTGAACAAAAGCCAGAGTTCCAACGACGTCTTCCCGACCGCGATGCATGTGGCGGCGGTGATAGCGGTGCGCGAGCATCTGATCCCGCAGCTGAATACGCTGAAGCAGACGCTACAGTCTAAAGCGGACGCGTTTAAAGATATCGTCAAAATCGGCCGTACCCACCTGCAGGACGCTACGCCGCTGACGCTGGGCCAGGAGATTTCCGGCTGGGTGGCGATGCTGGAACATAACCTGAAGCATATCGAACAGAGCATTCCGCATGTGGCGGAACTGGCGCTGGGCGGCACTGCGGTCGGCACCGGCCTGAATACCCACCCGGAATATGCGGTGCGCGTGGCGGAAGAACTCGCCTCGTTGACCAGCCAGCCGTTTGTGACCGCGCCGAATAAGTTTGAAGCGCTGGCCACCTGCGACGCGCTGGTACATGCGCACGGCGCGCTGAAAGGCCTGGCGGCCTCGCTGATGAAGATCGCCAACGACGTGCGCTGGCTCTCGTCCGGTCCACGCTGCGGCATTGGCGAAATCGCTATCCCGGAAAATGAGCCGGGCAGTTCCATCATGCCAGGCAAGGTTAACCCGACACAGTGCGAAGCGATGACCATGCTCTGCTGTCAGGTGATGGGCAACGATGTGGCGATCAATATCGGCGGCGCGTCCGGCAACTTCGAGCTGAACGTCTTCCGTCCGATGGTGATTCATAACTTCCTGCAATCTGTTCGCCTGCTGGCAGACGGCATGGACAGCTTTAATCACCATTGCGCCGTCGGCATCGAGCCGAACCGCGATCGCATTACCCAGCTGCTGAACGAATCGCTGATGCTGGTGACTGCGCTCAATACCCATATCGGCTACGACAAGGCGGCGGAAATCGCCAAGAAAGCGCATAAAGAGGGGCTGACGTTGAAGGCCTCGGCGCTGAAGCTGGGCTATCTCACTGAAGATGAGTTTGACGCCTGGGTGCGTCCGGAAGATATGGTCGGCAGCATGAAGCAGTAAAGGTTATTTACGGGGCCGCAACGGCCCCGTTTCTTTTTTTCCGCCATGCTGTAAAGCATTCCTTCTGCCTTAACCCGTTACACCTCGCTCACCGGTCGGTCGCAATACAGATGCAGACGCGGGATCAGCAGCCACAGCTGTTCCGCCTGCGGCTTATAGCGATGGGTAATATTCTCCGCATCGTAATTCAGCAGTTCGCCCAGCACCGGCACCTGCTGTCGATCCGGGCAGAGCACCAGCAGCGGGGAGGGACAGGCCAGCTGCGTCTGTTTTTGCTGCTCTTTGTCCCAGATGCGCGCGATAGGCTGTACCTTCACGGGACGTTTGATTTTCAGCCGCGCGCCTTTCGGCAGCGAACGCACCGCCTCCAGCTCCTGCTGTACTTTTTCCGCCCACTGCTCGCGCGTCCAGGGCGCCTGCGCGCGTCCCGCCTTCAGACTTTTTTCCAGCTTCTCGGCTATCTCCTGCGGCGTAACGTTTTTAATAATATGCTTATTGGCCCAGCCGAAGCGCACGCTGTCAGGCGCATCCAGCAGTGTAATGGCGCGATAGGCGTTCAGGGTCAGCAGGCCGCGCAGGTGAGTATGCACAAAATCGAAGCGCGCCTCGCTCGGCAGCCCCGATTCAACGGTAATAATGCGCTCCAGCGCCGCCTTCAGCTGATTGACCTTCTCAACCTGCTGGTGGAGAAGGGCGTGCTGGTGGTTGTCCGCCTCGAAGCAGAGCGCGCCGGGCAGACGCACCGCTGCTTTGGTGCTGATATTCTCCGACTGATGCTGAATAAACAGCCGGCAGTAGTGCTGTAGAGCCCGCTGTCGCGCATCGTCGCCAAGATGCTGCGTCACATTGATTTGCGTCACCGGGTCGTGTTCGGCGCCTTTTGCCACCGGCGGCAGGGAGAAGACGCGGCCGATCAGCAGAGGCAGCGCCGTTAACTGCTGCTGCAACGCGGCGAGTTCTTCTTCCAGCTGGCTGGCGCACCGGCGCAGATCTTCCACTAAATCGTAGCGGCTCATGGCGACTCCTTTAAAGAACGTCAATTAGTTACAACATACAATTTTAAACACCATTAACGATACCTCAGCAACAGAGAAAAAACCAGTCAGGCAAAAAGAAAAACGCCGCCCGCAGGCGGCCTCAGGAATCACAGCTTACGAGTATGCAGCCGGGTGGCCACAAACAGCGCGATCAGCAGCAGCAGGGCAATAAACGCCGTAATACCCGGCCAGCCGTAACGGTGCCAGAACAGGCCGCCCAGGGTGCCCGCGACGCTGGAACCGACGTAATAGCTGAACAGATAAAGCGATGAGGCCTGACCTTTGGCGCGACGCGCGCGCGGGCCGATCCAGCCGCTGGCCACCGAGTGCGCGGCGAAGAAACCGGCGGTGAACAGCATCATGCCGGGGAAAATCAGCCAGAGCGACTGAAACAGCGTAATCAGCAGGCCGATCAGCATAACCGCGGTCGAGAACAGCAGCACCGGGCCGCGACCGTAGCGGGCGGTCATCGCGCCTGCCTTCGGCGAACTCCAGGAGCCGGTGAGGTAAACCACCGACAGCAGGCCGACCACCGCCTGGCTTAGCGACCAGGGCGCGCTCAATAAGCGGTAGCCGATATAGTTAAACAGCGTCACAAAGGCGCCCATCAATAGAAAACCTTCCGCAAACAGCAGCGGCAGGCCGCGATCGCGCCAGTGCAGACGGAAATTAATCATCAGGCTGCGCGGGTTCAGCGAGGCGGGGCGAAAATGACGCGACGCCGGCAGAATTTTCCAGAACATCAAGGCCGAAGCCAGCGCAAAGCAGCCAATAAAGGCGATCGCCACGCGCCAGGAACTGAAATCAGTAATAACGCCGCTGAGCAGGCGCCCGCTCATGCCGCCGATTGAGTTGCCGCTGATATACAGTCCCATCGAAAACGCGATAACGCTGGGGTGAATCTCTTCGCTCAGGTAGGTCATGCCCACGGCCGCTACGCCGCTCAACGCCAGCCCGGTCAGTCCACGCATAATCAAAATACCGTGCCAGCTGCTCATCGTGGCGGAAAGCAGGGTAAAAATCGCGGCCAGCAGCAGCGCGACCACCATCACCGGCTTGCGGCCAATGGCGTCAGAGAGCGGGCCGGTCACCAGCAGCCCCAGCGCCATCAGGGCGGTGGAGATGGATAAAGAAATACTGCTTGCCGCAGGCGAGACGCCGAACTCCTGCGACAGCACCGGCAAAATCGGCTGTACGCAGTAAAGCAGGGCGAAAGTCGCCAGGCCTGCTGAAAACAGTGCCAGCGTCACGCGCATAAACTGCGGCGTGCCGCGTTTAATATAGCGATGCTTGTGAACAGGGAGAGAAGAAGCAGGCTGTACGTCGTCAGCGGGCAGAGACGCAGTATGAGATGAGCGATCCACAACGGTTTCCTGAGTTAAACATCCATCGCTTAATTGTGGGTGCAAGGTAATATACTGTCTAATATATTAATTATCTGAAATGATACTTATAAAATATGAATATTGAGCTGCGTCATCTGCGCTACTTTATTGCCGTCGCCGAGGAGCTGCATTTCGGTCGCGCCGCGCTGCGTCTGAATATCTCGCAGCCGCCTTTAAGCCAGCAAATACAGCTACTCGAACAGCAGATCGGCGCGCGCTTGCTGGCGCGCACTAACCGCAGCGTGCAGCTGACCGCCGCCGGGCGTCAGTTTCTGCAGGACGCGCGCGCCATTCTGCTGGATGTCGAACAGGCCGCCAGCCGCGCCGCGCGTCTGCATCAGGGAGAAGAAGGCGAAATCCGCATCGGTTTTACCTCGTCCGCGCCCTTTATCGCCGCCGTTTCCGACGCGCTGTTCAATTTTCGTCAGCGCTATCCGCAGGTACATATTCAGATGCAGGAGATGAATACTCGCCAGCAGCTGACGCCGCTCAGCGACGGCAGGCTGGACCTCGGCGTGATGCGCAATACGCCGCTGCCGGATACGCTCGCCTGGCAGCTGTTGCTGCGCGAGCCGCTCTGTTGCGTATTGCATCATGCGCATCCGCTGGCGCGTCGACCGCTTGTTTCAGTGCGCGATCTGGCACAGGAGCCGTTTGTCTTCTTCGATGCACAAAGCGGCACTGCGCTGTATGGCGAAATTATGACGCTGCTGCATCGCTATCATATCCAGCCGTATATCACTCAG
This sequence comes from Mixta sp., assembly GCF_024610815.1. Classification (NCBI taxonomy): domain Bacteria; kingdom Pseudomonadati; phylum Pseudomonadota; class Gammaproteobacteria; order Enterobacterales; family Erwiniaceae; genus Mixta; species Mixta sp. Next base: position 49,058 of record NZ_JANION010000122.1, on the reverse strand, counting down.
GAAGTAGGCGAGGCGATGACTATCCTCGGCCTGGTGGCGACCGGGCTCGGCATTTCCATTCTGCCCGCTTCGTTTCGCCGGGCGCAGCTGGCGCATGTAGTCTGGCTGCCGCTGGCCGAGCCGGACGCCTGGTCTGAAATGTGGCTGGTCTGGTCGCGCCAGCGGGAAACCAGCGCGGTGATGGCCCATATGAAAGCGCTGCTGTTGGGTAAAAATCAGGCGTAATTTCCCCTGAGCAGGACGGTTTTTGTGCGGTAAATCACATATCGAATCAAATAGTTGACGACCTTCGATAACTGCTCCACCATAGCCTGAGAAGGTTTATTTTGAAGCGCGAAAATAAGTGGGAGCAGGGGGAGTGATAGCGGACAGTCAACCTGGTCACATCGACCAGATCAAGCAGACAAACGCTGGGGCTGTGTATCGCCTGATCGACCAGTTTGGCCCAATATCGCGTATTGAGCTTTCCCGGCGGGCGCAGCTGGCGCCGGCCAGCATCACCAAAATCGTGCGTGAAATGCTGGAAGCGCATCTGGTGCAGGAAACCGAATATCAGGAACCGGGCAGTCGCGGTCGGCCTGCGGTCGGTTTGATTCTGGACACCGTCGCCTGGCACTATCTTTCCATTCGCATCAGCCGGGGGGAAATCACCCTGGCGCTGCGCGATCTCAGCAGCAAGCTGGTAACAGAAGAGACGCGACCGCTGCCGGTTAAGAGCGAAACGCCGTTGCTGGCCCGCGTCACCGTCGAAGTCGATCAGTTTTTTATTCGTCATCAGCGCCAGCTTGAGCGTCTGACCGCTATCGCCATCACCTTACCCGGTATTATTCACACCGGTAGCGGCATTGTGCATCGCATGCCGTTTTACGACGTGGCGGATATGCCGTTGGGGCCGGAACTGGCGGCGCATACCGGCCTGCCGGTCTATATTCAGCACGACGTCTGCGCCTGGACCATCGCCGAATCGCTGTTCGGCGCCTCGCGCGGCGCCAGCGACGTTATCCAGATTGTGATTGACGATAACGTCGGCGCGGGCGTGATCACCGGCGGACGCCTGCTGCATAACAGCCGCAGTTCGCTGGTTGAAATCGGCCATACTCAGGTCGACGCCTGGGGTAAACAGTGTTACTGCGGGAATCATGGCTGTCTGGAAACGGTCGCCAGCATCGGCAGCATTCTGGAACTGGCCGCGCAGCGTATGCCGTCGGTACCCAGCTCCAGCCTGCACTATCAGCCGCTGAGCGTGGACACGCTGTGCGACGCGGCGCTGAACGGCGATCCGCTGGCGCGCGATATCATCACCGGTATCGGCAACAGCGTCGGCCGCATTCTGGCGATCATGGTCAACCTGTTTAACCCAGAAAAAATTCTTATCGGTTCGCCGCTCAACCGCGCCGCCGCGGTGCTGTATCCCGCTATCTGCGCCTCGATTCGTCAGCAGGCGCTGCCCGCCTACAGCGCTGACATCCAGGTCGAACCGACCGAATTCCCCAATCTGGGTACCATGCCGGGCGCCGCGCTGGTTAAAAACGCGATGTACAACGGCGAACTGCTGGTCAAACTGTTACAGGGCTAATCAAACCTCCGCTATCCTGCAAAAAATTGCGCTAACGCAAGCTGTTATCACGCGTGATTTCCTACACTGTCCGGCGTAAACCGATGATTAAAGTTTAACTATTTCAGGCCGTCAGCCTGCCGGAGTGTTGCTATGCTGAGTCGTCTTTTCATTACCGGTACGGATACCGCCGTCGGTAAAACTGTCATTACCCGCGCCCTGATGCAAAAGCTGGCGGAAAGTCATGTCGCTGTCGCAGGCTATAAACCGGTCGCCAAAAGCAGCCAGATGACGCCGGAAGGGCCGCGCAATAAAGATGCGCTGGTGCTGCAACAGGCCTCCACGCTGGAGATGCCGTATGAAGCGGTTAACCCGATTACGCTGCTGGAAGATGAGATCAGTACCCACCGCGGCGAGCCGATTAACTACGCGCGCCTGAGCAGTGGGCTACAGGCGTTACAAGCACAGGCGGACGTGGTCGTGGTTGAAGGCACTGGCGGCTGGCGCAGTCTGATGAACGATCTGCGTCCTTTATCGGACTGGGTGATTCAGGAGCAGCTGCCGGTCGTCCTGGTGGTCGGCATCAAGCTGGGCTGCATCAGCCATGCGCTGCTGACGGCGCAGGCGATTATCAATGATGGCCTGCCGCTGCTGGGTTGGGTGGCGAACCGCATTAATCCGGGCCTGGCGCATTACGCAGACATTATCGACGTGCTACAGGAGAAGATCCCGGCGCCGCTGCTAGGCGAGCTGCCTTATCTGCCGCGCGCCGAGCAGCGTGACCTGGCGGGCTATATCGACCTCTCTGCGCTGACGCAGCCGCAGGCGGTGGCCTGAAAGTAAACAGGCGCGCCGAGACGCGCCTGATAAGGCTTTCTGACGCGATTAACGGTTAACGATTCAGCGAGCGGCGCGTCCGACCGGAGCTGAGGTAATCGGCGATATAATCCTGCGAAATCTCTCCGCTGTACCGCCCATCCTCATCGACAATCGGCATCCAGACCGAGTTGTGTTCATAAAGCTTCGACAGCACCACGCGCAGATTCTCTTCCGCTTTGCCAGTGATCTTAAAGCTGTGCAACAGCTCCTCGCAGTTGCCGCTGGCGCCGCGCGCCTCGCGGCGTTTCACAAAGCCGAGTGGACGACCGTCGTTATCCACTACGGTGATCGATCGCATATCGTTATCGTCCATCAGCGCGAACGCCTCCGCCAGCGGAGTAGAGCGTTTCACGGTCAGCGTCTGCTGCTGATCGGTCACGTCGCCAGCCTGCACCAGCAGCAGCCGTTTCAGGGTGCGGTCCTGACCAACAAAAGAGCCGACGAACTCATTGGCCGGTTTCGCCAGCAGCTCATCCGGGGTGGCGCACTGCACGATCTTGCCCTGTCCGAAGACGGCGATCCGGTCGCCCAGCTTCAACGCCTCATCGATATCGTGGCTGACCAGCATCACGGTTTTCTTCAGCTGGCGCTGCATCTCAAGAAACTCGTTCTGAATCGCCTCACGGTTGATCGGGTCGACCGCGCCGAACGGCTCATCCATCAGCAGCACCGGCGGATCGGCGGCGAGGGCGCGGATAACGCCGATGCGCTGCTGCTGGCCGCCTGACATCTCTTTCGGATAGCGGTTTAGGAACTTATGGGGATCGAGCGCGACCATATTCATCAGCTCGGTCGCGCGCTCGCGGCAGCGTTTTTTATCCCAGCCCAGCATGCGCGGCACCACGGTAATGTTCTCCTCAATGGTCATATTGGGGAACAGGCCGATCTGCTGGATAACGTAGCCGATATTGCGCCGCAGAGTCACGGTATCCTGCGTGCTGGTATCTTCGCCGTTGATGGTGATTTTTCCGCTGGTCGCCGGGATTAGGCGGTTAATCATCTTCAGGGTGGTGGTTTTGCCGCACCCGGAAGGGCCAAGCAGTACGCACATCTCGCCGGCGGGCACGTGCAGGCTGACATTGTCCACCGCATTTATCGTCGTGCCGTTTTTCTGGGTAAAGGTTTTAGTCAGGTTTTCCAGTTTTATCATTATCGAATCCCCCTGGGTGTCAGCACCCGTTGCAGACGTTGCAGCAGCCAGTCAAGAATAATCGCCAGCAAACAGATCAGCAGCGCGCCGGCGATCAGCATGCGGATATCGCTGCCGCTGATGCCGTCCAGCAGCAGCAGTCCTAAACCGCCAGCGCCGATAACGGCGGCGATCGCCATCACGCCAACGTTCATGACTACGGCGGTGCGAATGCCGCCGAAAATCACCGGCAGCGCCAGCGGGATCTCTACCCAGCGCAGGCGTTGCAGAAAGGTCATGCCGATGCCGCGGCCCGCTTCGCGCATGCCGGGCGGAATATTCTCCAGCGCGGTATGGGTATTGCGCACGATCGGCAGCAGCGAATAGAGAAACACCGCCGTTATCGCCGGTACCACGCCAATGCCCTGACCGATCAGCGAAAACAGCGGGATCATCAGGCCGAACAGGGCGATAGACGGGATGGTCAGCACGATGGTCGCCACGCCCAGCACCGGCGTCGCCAGCCATTTAAAACGCACAATCAGCACGCCCAGCGGCACGCCCGCCAGAATGGCGCAGCCCACCGCGACCAGCACCAGCCACAGGTGCTGCCAGGTCAGATCAAGAAGGTAGGGCCAGTTGCCGATCATATAGTGAATGGTATCCATAGCCTCTCCTTACAGCATGCCTTTCGATTGCAGGAATTCGCGCGCGACCTGCTGCGGCGACTGATGATCGATGTCCACCCGTTTATTCAGTTCGGTGATGACGTCATCGGTAATGAGCGCGGAAAGCTGATTCAGCGCCGTATCCAGACCCGGATTCGCCGCCAGCACCTCTTTACGCACCACCGGCGTCACGTTATAGCTGGGGAAGTAATGCTTATCATCCTCAAGGATCTTCAGATCGAAGCCCTTAACGCGGCCATCGGTAGTATAAACCAGTCCGGCGTCGACAAAGCCGTCGCGGATGGCGTTATAGACCAGACCGGGGTCCATCTGGCGGATCTGCGGACGGTCGAGGGTCAGGCCGTAGAGTTTTTGTAGCGGTTTCAGGCCATCTGAGCGTCCGGCGAACTCCAGATCCAGCCCCAGCATCCAGTTATGGTCGGGATCGCGCTGCCGAATCTCTTCAATGCGCGCCACCAGCTGCGACACCGTGCTGATATGCTCTTTTTCGGCGCGTTTGCGCTGCATGGCGAAGGCATAGGTGTTGTTCATCGGCGCTGGCTCAAGCCAGACCAGCCCCAGCTTCGCATCCAGGCGACGCACCGTTTCATAAGCCTCTTTAGAGGACATCGGCTCTTTGATGTGGTTGAAGATAATCAGCGACGAGCCGGTATATTCCCACGTCATATCGATCTGCTTGTTAAGCATCGCGCTGCGGCTGATCGAGAGGGCGATGTTGGTTTTGGGAATAACGTCAAAACCTTTTTTGGTCAGCCAGAGCGTAGTCATCGCTGATAAAATATGCTGTTCGGTAAAGCCCTTGGTCGCCATGGTAATTGGTCTGGCGGTTGCCACGCCAGCGGCGAAAGCCAACAGGCTAAACAGCGCCAGCGCGCGCGTTAAGGTACGGAATAGGGTCATTATCGCGTCTCCTGTTACAGCGCGTGCGGGCTGAGCCAGCGGCCAAGGAGGGCCAGCAGCATATCCAGTATTAGCGCGAATAGCGCCGTCGCCACCGCGCCGAGGATCAGAACGGGGAAATCGTTCAGATAGATGCCGGGGAAGATCAGTTCGCCGTAGCTGCTGGCGCCGATCAGGAACGCCAGCGGCGCGGTGCCGACATTGATCGCCATGGCGATGCGGATGCCGGAAAGCATCACCGGCCAGGCGCCAGGCAGTTCCACCTGACGCAGGCGCTGCATCTTCGTCATGCCGATGCCGTTGGCCGCTTCCAACAGCGAGTCGGGCACGCCAATCAGACCGGCGTAGGTGTTGCGCACTACCGGCAGCAGCGAGGCGAGAAACAGGGCGATAATCGCCGGACGATCGCCAATGCCGATCACGACCATTGCCAGCGCCAGCACGGCCAGCGGCGGCAGAGTATTGCCGACATTGAAGATCTGCATAATATATTCCGCCCAGCGGCGGGCGAAAGGGCGACTGAGCAGAATGCCGCTGGGAATGCCGACCAGTAGCGCGAACAGCATTGACCAGCCCACCAGCCAGAGGTGCTGTCTGCCGAGATAGATCAAATCGACCCGGCGCGCTTTAATCACATCCAGACCTATGCCGTAGATCAACAGCGCGGCGACTGGCGCGATCACCAGCAGGGCCAGCAGGATCCGCTTCATCGTCGAAGAAAAGTGCATGGACAGGGTTCTCCTGGGAATAACCTGAAGCGCCTTTAGCAAGACGGCGCCATTGTTATAGTAATCAGCGTGCAGCGGCCATGTGGAAAGGGGTTCCGCCAGCCGCGCTCGCGCTCGATACAAAATGCTGATTTATGCCTCTTTATCAGCAAAAACAAACGCAGTGCCTTAAACCTATAGCAGCGGCTGGGCAGGCTCGCCAGTTTTAGCGTTAAAATCAGCAGGATACTTTTGCTTTTTGCGGCGTAAGCGGCGCTATTTTCAGCAATCGAGCGCGCGGCGCCTTATCAACAAGCAGAACGCGGCGCGCGGCGTCACCAGGTGGGCTACGCTTAGGGGATCGACAGGAAGGGGAATCATGCCAGAGAACGCACATCAGCCGGTCGCGCACCGCCATTTGATCTTAATCGCCTGTATGCTGGCGATGTTTATGGCAGCGATCGAAGTTACCATCGTCGCCACCGCCATGCCGACCATCATCGCCCAGCTCGGCGGTTTTTCGCAGTTTGGCTGGGTCTTTTCCATCTATCTGCTGACCCAGGCGGTCAGCGTGCCGATCTACGGCAGGCTGGCCGATCTCTGGGGGCGCAAACGGATGTTTTTTATCGGCGCCACGCTGTTTTTACTCGGTTCGGTGCTGTGCGGCTTCGCTAACAGCATGGGCTGGCTGATCCTGTTCCGCGCCTTTCAGGGGCTGGGCGCCGGAGCGATTATGCCGCTGACCTCCACCATCGTCGCCGATATCTATTCGCCGCGTGAAAGGGCGGGCATTCAGGGCTGGCTTTCCAGCGTCTGGGGCGTGGCGGCGATTATCGGCCCGCTCACCGGCGCATGGATCGTGCAGCACTTCAGCTGGGCATTGGTGTTCTGGGTCAACGTGCCGCTGGGGATCGTCTCGATGCTGATGCTGGCACGCTGGCTTCCGGCGCATCCGACGGAAGGCTCACAGCGGCTTAACGTTTCCGGCAGCGCCTGGCTGATGCTGAGCGTCAGCGCGCTGTTAGTGGCGCTGTTGCAGGCAGAGGCGCTCGGCTACTGGCTGCTGCTGTTTTTAGCGGTGGCGCTGCTGGCCGGTTTTCTTCTGCTGCGCCATGAAAAGGCGGCGGAGGCGCCGCTGTTTCCGCTGGCCATCTGGCGCAGCCGGGTGATCCTCGCGGGCAACGCGGGCAATTTGATTATCGGCGCGGCGATGATGGGCATCAGCGCCTTTCTGCCGACCTGGATTCAGGGCGTCAACGGCGGTTCGCCGTTGCAGGCGGGCAGCGCGCTGGCGATGATGTCGATCGGCTGGCCGCTGGCCAGTACCCTGAGCGGCAGGCTGATGTTGCGCACCTCCTACCGCTTTACCGCCCAGCTGGGCGCCTTTTTGCTGATCGCCGGCACCGCGCTGCTGCTGACGCTGCATGCCGACAGCAGCCTGATCCTGGCGGGCTTCGCCGCGTTCGTCATCGGCACCGGCATGGGCATGACCAGCACCACCTTTCTGGTCTCGGTGCAGAACAGCGCCGACTTCGCCATTCGCGGCATCTGCACCGCCTCGATCATGTTCAGCCGCATGCTGGGATCGGCTATCGGCACAGCGGTAATGGGGGCGGTACTGAATTACAACCTGATGCTGCGGCTGCCGGAGGCGCACGATCCGGTACAGCAGATCATGTCGCCCGACCGACGTCAGGCGCTGGACAGCAGCACGCTGCAACAGATGATCGCGCAGATTGCGGCGTCGCTGCACTGGGTGTTTATCGTTTCGCTGTTGATTGCGACAGGCGCGCTGTTTATCGCCTGGTCGATGCCACGGCGGCGGCCGGAATAGCGGAAGAAAAAAAGAAGGCACCGCAGGAGGCGGTGCCGGAGATAGTCGTTACTGCGCGGGCGCGTCCTGAGTCGTTCCCGCATTGGCCGGCACGTTAGCGTCGCCGTCAGCGCCGGTGCGCTTGTAGACGATTTTCTGCGTGTCGTTTTCACAGTGTCCGACAACCTGACCGCCAGCGGCATCCGCCTGATCGTTGGGCACGATATCCAGCGTGAAGCCCGATTCCGGCACGCCGTTATTGATGATTTTCTGGCTGATATCCGCCTTCACCGACTCGCACGACGCCTGAACAGCCAGCGGAGCGGCAACCAGCAGGGCGCTTAACATCCACTTCTTCGCTCTCATCACATCATCCTTTTGCAATAAAACCAGCGGTAACTATAGCAGCTCTGCGGGATCAGGGCGTGACCGGACGTCCGGTGCGGCGATCGAGGCAGCGCAGGGTGTTGGCTTCCCAGTAGGCGTTGACATTGTAGCTCTGTTCGCAGGCGTCACGCGTATCAAAGGCGCGATCGGTCTTGTCGAACTCTTTCTCCACGCGGCTGTTCACTTTTTTGCGCAGCATGCGGGTATCGTCCCACTGTTCTTTATTCTGACGCGCCTCTTCATTGCTGAGCGCGTTACTGCCATTTTCAATAATCACGCGATCGGTGCGCGCCTGAGCCTGGGTGGAAAGCGTCAGCGCGCCGAGCAGGGTAAAGGGCAACAGCGCAACGGCCAGACGTTGAGTTAACGTTTTCATCTTTTCTTCCTTATCTTTCACGGCGACCCGCCATGAGGTGACATCGCTTTTAGTATATCATCGCCGTTTATTTACTCACCAGCGGGCTGAGCGCTTCGTTTAGCTTTTGGAAACTTTTGATGTTGAAAACTTCGTTGCTTTTTTTTATTACCGCGCTGGCGGAAATTATCGGCTGCTTTCTGCCGTTTCTCTGGCTGAAAAAAGGGGCGTCGCCGCTGCTGCTGTTGCCCGCCGCGCTGAGTCTGGCGCTGTTCGTCTGGCTGCTGACGCTGCATCCGGCCGCCAGCGGGCGCATCTATGCCGCCTACGGCGGCGTCTATGTCATGACGGCGTTGCTGTGGCTGCGTTGGGTAGACGGCGTGCGCTTAAGCGCTTACGACTGGCTGGGCGCGGCGGTGGCGTTCTGCGGCATGCTGATTATCGTGGCGGGCTGGGGCAAGGCGTAGGCGGGCGAGATAAAACAAGGGGGAGCCAGGCTCCCCATGGGATCAGGATTTCTTCGCGACGGTCAGACCTGCGGTGGTCTGGCTGACCGGCATCATCTCCAGCGTATTGATATTGACATGCGCAGGCAGCGTCGCCACCCAGAACACCGCCTCGGTGACATCTTCCGGCGTCAGCGCGGTAGTGCCCGCGTAGACGTTTTCCGCGCGGCTGTCGTCGCCTTTAAAGCGCACATTGGAAAATTCGGTGCCTCCGACCAGACCCGGCTCGATATCGGTCACGCGCAGCGCGGTGCCGTGCAGATCGGTGCGCAGATTAAGGCTGAACTGACGCACAAAGGCCTTGGTGGCGCCGTAGACGTTGCCGCCAAGATAAGGCCAGTTGCCGGCAACGGAGCCGATATTGATAATGTGGCCGATATTGCGCTCCACCATCGACGGCAGCAGGGCGCGGGTCATATAGACCAGCCCTTTATTGTTGGTGTCGATCATGGTTTCCCAGTCTTCGATGCTGGCCTTGTGCGCTGGCTCCACGCCCAGCGCCAGCCCGGCGTTGTTCACCAGAATATCGATTTGGCGCCATTCCGCAGGCAGCGTCGCCACGGCGGTTTCAATGGCGGCGCGATCGCGCACGTCAAATTGCAGGGTATAGAGATTGTCGCCCAGCTCCGCCTTCAGGGCATCCAGACGGTCCTGACGGCGTCCGGTCGCGATAACTTTATGGCCCGCAGCGATAAAACGACGGGCAATACTCTGACCAAAGCCAGCGGTAGCGCCGGTAACAAAAATTATCATCTCACTGTTCCTCAACAGATTTTCCAGGTTAAACACCATAGCACTTCGTTTTGCCGCTGCACAGGACCCATTAAACCGTATCCGGCACGACGCATTTTGGTGCTTTGCACCGCGCGCTTGCCCATTCAGCGTGCAGGCGGGGGCGGGGCAGGCGCAATTTTTTCGCGCCTGAGATCTCTGCACATAAAATCGCATCGCCCACCTTTCAGGCAAGCGTTTGCGCAATCGATTAGTTGACTAAAATAGCGCAATATTTAATTTAATTTATTGATTTGAAATAGTTTTATCTTTTTTTGCAGCTGGCATAACTCTTGCAATTTGCTATTCAGCAGCCCTGCTGCAATAACAAAAGAAACCTGCCTGATTGCAAAGGAAGCCCTATGTCAGTCTCTGAACACTATGCTATCCGCAGCAGCTTTTTCGATATTGGCGCCACGGCCAGCGATCCAGCAGCGATCGAAGCGCAGGCGCGCTACCTTGAAGAGGGCCTGCTGGAAGTTAAGCAGGGCAAAATCGTCAGCCTGCGCCCCTGGCTACAGGCGGAAGCCGCGTTGCCCGACTGCCCGATTATCGATCGGCGCGGCATGCTGATCGTGCCGGGCTTTATCGACTGCCACATCCATTATCCGCAAACTGAGATGGTGGGCGCGTTCGGCGAACAGCTGCTGAACTGGCTGGAGAACTACACCTTCCCGGCGGAAAGCCACTATCACTCGCCGCAGCACGCGGCCGCGATGTCGGAATTCTTTCTGCAACAGCTGCTGAGCAACGGCATAACCAGCGCGTTGGTCTTCGGCACCGTGCATCCTGAATCGGTCGAGGCGCTGTTCCAGGCCGCCGAACGTCGCGCGATGCGCCTTATCGCCGGCAAGGTGATGATGGATCGCAACGCGCCTGAAAACCTGCTGGAAACGCCAGAAGAGAGCTACCAGCAGACGCGCGCGCTAATTCAGCGCTGGCACAAGCGTGGGCGGCTGGGCTATGCGTTGACGCCGCGCTTTGCGCCCACGTCGACGCCCGCGCTGTTGGAAAAGGTGTCACAGCTGCATCAGGAATTTCCCGATACCTGGATTCATACCCATCTGGCGGAAAACCAGCAGGAGGTGGAGTGGGTAAAACGGTTGTTCCCGGCGCAGCGCGGCTACCTGGATGTGTATCACCACTATTGTCTGACCGGCGCGCGCAGCGTCTTCGCCCATTGCCTGCATCTGGAAGAAGACGAGTGGCGCTGCCTGCATCAGACCGACTCCGCCATCGCCTTTTGTCCGACCTCCAATCTGTTTCTCGGCAGCGGCCTGTTTAATCTGCAACGGAGCTGGCAGCAGCAGGTAAAACTGGGGATCGGCACCGATATCGGCGCGGGCACCACCTTCAATATGCTGCAAACCCTGGGTGAGGCCTACAAGGTCGGGCAGTTGCAGAACTACAAGCTGCACGCCTGCGAAGCTTTCTATCACGCCACGCTCGGCGGCGCGCGGGCGCTGAGTCTCGATCATCTGATCGGCAACTTTACGCCCGGCAAAGAGGCGGATTTCGTGATGCTGCAACCGACCGCGACGCCGCTTCAGGCGCTGCGCTGGGGCAACAGCCGCGATATCTGGGAAAAACTGTTTGTGCTGATGACGCTGGGCGACGATCGCACTATCGCCGAAACCTGGGTAAACGGCCAGCGCGCCTGGCAACGAGATGGCGGGGAGGAGAACCTGTGATTCAGTTTTTGTTAAATCAGACGCTGGTGCGCGAACAGCAGATCGACGCCAACACCACGGTGCTGAACTGGCTACGCCAGCATAAAGGGCGCTGCGGCACGAAAGAGGGCTGCGCCTCCGGCGATTGCGGCGCCTGTACCGTGGCGCTTGGCCGCGTCGTCGGCGGGAAAATGGTTTATGAAACGGTCAACAGCTGCCTGCTGCCGATCGGCGCGCTGGACGGCAAACAGCTGATCACCGTAGAAGATCTGCATCAGGGGGACCGGTTGCACGGCGTACAGCAGGCGATGGTAGAGAGCCACGCTTCACAGTGCGGCTTTTGCACCCCCGGTTTCGTTATGTCGCTGTTCGCGCTGCAAAAGCAGGGCGAGGGCTGGGATCGCGAACGGGCCGAAAGCGCGCTGGCGGGCAATTTGTGCCGCTGTACCGGCTATCGCCCCATCGTCCAGGCGGCGCGGATCGCCTGCGAGCGGCCAGAAAACGACAGTTTCAGCCAGCATGAAGCAGAGACCGTGGCTCGGTTAACGGCGCGGCGTCAGTCAACTATGAGTGACGTTGTCACGGAAAACAGTCGCTGCGTGCTGCCGCAGAATTGCGCGCAGCTGGCGGAGCTATGTCTGGCGCACCCGGAAGCGGTGCTGCTGGCAGGCGGCACCGACCTGACGCTGCGCATTACCCAGCAGTACCAGCGCCTGCCGCTCATGATTGCGCTGGAGACGGTAGAGGAGCTGCGCGCCTGGGAGGAAACTGACGAGGCGATAATTATCGGCGCCGCCGTGCCGCTGAGCGAATGCCAGCGCCGCCTGCAACAGAGCGTGCCCGCCTTTAGCGAGATGCTGCATCGCTTCGCCTCATTGCAGATTCGCAATCGCGGCACGCTGGGCGGCAATATCGCTAATGCCTCGCCGATTGGCGACGCTTCGCCAATGCTGCTGGCGCTGGACGCTGAGCTGATGCTGCAACGCGGCGATGCGCTGCGTCGGTTGCCGCTGAACGCCTTTTTTCTCGGCTATCGCCGCACCGCGCTACAGCCGGGGGAGTTTATCCGGGCGATAATCATTCCAAAAGTGACCCTGTCACCTGATATTCGCGCCTGGAAGGTTTCAAAGCGCAGCGAAGATGACATTTCAGCGGTATTCGCTGCTTTTAACCTGCAACGCAGCGGCGATCGGGTTATTCAGGCGCGCATCGCCTTCGGCGGCATGGCGGAAACGCCACGACGCGCCGCCGCCTGCGAAGCGGCTCTGACCGGCGCAGAGTGGAGCGCCGCCACGCTGGCGCGCGCCTGCCGGGCGCTGGAGCAGGATTTTCAGCCGTTGAGCGACGCGCGCGCCAGCGCAGCCTGGCGTATGCAGCTGGCGAAAAACCTGCTGCGCCGCTATTTCCATCAGCTAAACGGCGAACTGGCCGTCACCGAGGTATCGCGCTATGTCTCATAATCGTCCCGCGCTGGAGCAAAATATGCTGGAAGCGCAGTATCTGGCGGATTTGCAGCACGGCGTGGGTAAAAACCAACGTCATGAAAGCGCGGAAAAGCATGTCACCGGCGAGGCGCAATATATTGATGACCGGTTAGCGTTTCCCGGCCTGCTGCATCTCTGTCCGCGCCTGAGCGACCATGCCCACGCACGTATTCTGGCGGTTGACGTCGCGCCCTGTTACGCCGTTCCCGGCGTGATTGAGGTGCTGACCTGGCGCGACGTGCCGGGCGAGCTGGATATCGGGCCGCTGGAGCCGGGCGATCCGCTGCTGGCGCGCGACACGGTGCAGTACGCCGGACAGATCGTTCTGGTGGTCGCGGCGGAAAGCGAGGAGGCGGCACGCGCAGGCGCCCAGGCCGCACGCATCGATTATACGCCGCTGCCGGCGGTTTTAACGGTGGAGGAGGCGCTGGCGCAGCGTCATTTTGTCCAGGAGCCGCATATCCACCAGCGCGGCGACGTCGAGGCGGCACTGGCGAGTGCGCCGCACCGTATTCAGGGACAGTTTCATATCGGCGGGCAGGAACACTTTTATCTGGAAACCCAGATCGCGCTGGTCGCGCCCGGCGAGGATCGCACCTTTCAGGTCTGGTCCTCCACGCAAAACCCGACGGAAGTGCAGAAGCTGGTCGCCTCGGTGATGGGCACCGGCATGCATAACGTGACGATCGATATGCGCCGCATGGGTGGCGGCTTCGGCGGCAAAGAGACCCAGGCGGCGGGCGTCGCCTGCCTGTGCGCGCTGGCAGCGCACAAAACCGGTCGTCCGGCCAAAATGCGCCTGGCGCGCCGCGACGATATGCGCATCACCGGCAAACGCCATCCTTTCTTTGTGCGTTACGACGTCGGCTTTGACGACGAAGGGCGCTTCTGCGGCGTCAATATTGAGCTGGCGGGCAACTGCGGCTGCTCACTCGATCTTTCGGGATCGATCGTCGATCGCGCGATGTTTCACGCCGACAACGCCTACTACCTTGGTGACGCGCGCGTCACCGGCTATCGCTGCCGCACCAACCTGGCCTCCAACACCGCCTATCGCGGCTTCGGCGGGCCGCAGGGTATGGTGGCGATCGAGCAGATCATCGACGCGGTCGCGCGCCATCGCGGACTGGACCCGCTAACGGTGCGCAAACGCAACTACTATGGCTGCGAGACGCGCAACGTCACCCATTATCATCAGCGGGTTGAGGATAATCTGCTGGATGAGATCACCGCTCAGCTGGAGCAAAGCGCCGACTATCAGGCACGGCGCGCGGCAGTGCGGGAGTTCAACGCCGCCAGCCCGATTCTGAAGCGCGGTCTGGCGCTGACGCCGGTGAAGTTCGGCATCTCTTTTACCTCCAGCTTTCTCAATCAGGCAGGCGCGCTGATTTTGATCTACACCGACGGCACGGTGCAGCTTAACCACGGCGGCACGGAAATGGGCCAGGGGCTGCATACCAAGGTGGCGCAAATCGTGGCGGAGGTGCTGCAAATCGATATGGCCGCCATTCGCATTACCGCTACAGATACCGGCAAAGTGCCTAACACCTCGCCGACCGCTGCCTCCAGCGGCACCGATCTCAACGGCAAAGCGGCGCAGCAGGCAGCGGAAATCCTGCGTCAGCGCCTGACGGAGATGCTTTGCCGCCTGCATCAGTGTTCGCCGCAGGAGGTGAGCTTCAGCAACGGCGTCGTTCGGGTGGGCCAGCGCCATTTCACCTTCGCCGAGGTGGCGCAGCTGGCGTGGCTGAATCAGGTGCCGCTCTCCGCCACCGGCTATTACCGCGTGCCGGGCATTCATTACGATCGGCAGGCGGGACGCGGTCAGCCTTTCTACTACTTCTCCTGGGGCGCCGCCTGTAGCGAGGTGGTGATCGATACGCTCACCGGCGAATACCGGCTGCTGCGCGCCGATATTCTGCATGACGTCGGCGCCTCGCTGAATCCCGCCATTGATATTGGTCAGGTGGAAGGCGGTTTCGTGCAGGGCATGGGCTGGCTGACCTGCGAGGAGCTGGTCTGGAACGCACAGGGCCAGCTGATGACCGACGGCCCTGCCAGCTACAAGATCCCGGCTATCGGCGACGTGCCTGCCGATCTGCGCGTGTCGCTGCTGGAAAATCGCAAAAATCCGCAGCAGACGGTTTTCCACTCCAAAGCGGTGGGCGAGCCGCCGTTTATGTTGGGGATTTCCGTCTGGAGCGCATTGCAGGACGCGGTGGCCAGCGTCTCTGACTATCAGCATCATCCGCATATGGATGCGCCCGCCACGCCGGAACGGGTTTTCTGGGCGGCCGAGCGGCTGAAGGGGAAGCCAGATGCAGCCGTATGAATGGATAGAGACGCTACATCAGCTGCGGGCGCAGCAGCGCGGCTGCGTGCTGATCACCGTGCTGAACGAACACGGTTCAGTGCCGCGCGATCGCGGCAGTAAAATGATCGTCACCGCCGACCAGCAGTTTTTCACTATCGGCGGCGGCCACCTGGAGTTTCAGTGCGTCGAGATGGCGCGCGCGATGCTGACGCAGCGTCGCGAGCTGCCGCACTGCGAGCAGTTCAGCCTTGGCGCGCGGCTGGGGCAGTGCTGCGGCGGCGCGACCACCATTCTGTTTGAGCCGCTGCCGGTAAACCAGCCGCAAATCGCGGTTTTCGGCGCGGGTCATGTCGGACAGGCGCTGATCAGGCTGCTGAATACGTTACCCTGTCACATCCAGTGGATTGATGAACGCGCGGCGTTGCTTGCCAACGCGCCGGAAGGCGTCGCCGTCTGCCACAGCGACGACCCGGCGGCGTATGTCGCCCGGTTGCCCGCCGACAGCTACTTTGTGGTAATGACCCATCATCATCCGCTCGATCTGGCGATCTGCGAGGCGATTCTGCGGCGCGACGACTACCGCTACGCCGGGGTGATCGGTTCCCAGACCAAACGCCAACGCTTCGAATATCGTCTCAGCGGCAAAGGCTTTAGCCCGCAGCAGCTGGCGCGCCTGCGCTGTCCGATCGGGCTGCCGGAGGTGAAGGGGAAGCTGCCGGCGGAAATCGCCGTTGCCGTCGCAGCAGAAATTATTGCTGTTTATCAGCGGACGGCGAATGCTGGCATGGGCGGGTAACTGCACCTATGATTCTGACTTTACAGGCAAGGAACAGGAGAGTAAGGATATGCGGTTATCGGTGTTATTTTTCGCCGTCGGTCTGGCGCTGAGCGGCAACGCTCTGGCGGCCGATGCGACAGCAGACCACGTTCGGGAGAAAAATATGTCAGTCCAGCACAATCCCTTCAGCCAGCCCAGCACATTGCCTTTCCAGGCGCCGCCGTTTGATCGCATCAAGGACAGCGACTATCTGCCCGCTATCGAAGCTGGCATTGCCGAAAAACAGCAGGAGGTAGCGCGCATCGCCAGCGACCCGCAGCCGCCGACCTTTGAAAACACCTACGTGGCGCTGGAAAAAAGCGGCCAGCTGCTACAGCGCGTAATGAACGTGTTCGGCGCGATGACCTCCGCCAATACCAATGACACACTGCAAAAAATTGACGAAGAGACCGCGCCGAAACTGGCGGCGCTGGATGACGAGATCCATCTTAACAGCCAGCTTTTCGCCCGCCTCGATGCGGTGTATCAGCAGCGCGACCAGCTGAAGCTGGATGCGGAGTCGCGTCGCCTGGTGGAAGTGACCTGGCAATCTTTCCAGCTGGCGGGCGCCAGCCTGAGCGAACAGCAGAAAACCGAACTGAAAGCGCTCAATCAGGAAGCGGCGACCCTCAGCACCCAGTTTACCAACCGTTTGCTGGCGGCGACCAAAGCGGGCGGCCTGGCAGTTAGCGATAAGGCGGCGCTCGCCGGACTGAGCGAAGGCGAGATCGCGGCGGCGGCGGAAGCGGCCGAGGCGCGCGGCCTGAAAAACCAGTGGCTGCTGGCGTTGCAGAACACCACGCAGCAGCCGGAACTGCAAAGTCTGTCAGACCGCAGCACGCGCGAAGCATTGTTTAACGCTTCCTGGAACCGTGCGGAAAAAGGCGACGGCAACGATACGCGCCAACTGATCGCACGCCTGGCGGCAGTGCGGGCGCAGCAGGCGAAACTGCTGGGCTTTAACAGCTATGCGGAATGGAAATTGCAGGATCAGATGGCGAAAACGCCGCAGGCGGCGCTCGATTTTATGCGTAATATCGTACCGGCGGCCACCGCGCGCGCCACGCGTGAAGCTGCGGATATCCAGGCGGTGATTGACCAGCAGAAGGGCGGCTTTAAGCTGGCGCCCTGGGACTGGACTTTTTATGCTGAACAGGTGCGCCGCGCCAAATACGATCTTGATGAGGCGCAAATCCGTCCTTACTTCGAGCTGAACAACGTACTGGAGAACGGCGTGTTTTACGCCGCCAATCAGCTGTACGGCCTGACCTTTAAAGAGCGCAAGGATATTCCGGTTTATCAGCCCGACGTGCGCGTCTATGAAGTGTTCGATAAGGACGGCAGTTCGCTGGCGCTGTTCTATACCGACTTTTTTAAACGCGACAACAAAGGCGGCGGCGCCTGGATGAGCAACTTCGTCGACCAGTCGCGGCTGCTTGGCACCAAACCGGTTATTTATAACGTCGCCAACTTCAGCAAACCGGCGGCGGGCCAGCCAGCGCTGCTCTCGTGGGACGACGTGATCACCCTGTTCCATGAGTTCGGCCACGCGCTGCACGGCATGTTCGCCGATCAGCAATACCCAAGCCTTTCCGGCACCGCCACGCCGCGCGACTTTGTGGAGTTTCCGTCGCAGTTCAACGAGCACTGGGCCAGCGACGAGAAGGTATTCAAACATTTCGCCCGCCACTACCAGAGCGGAGAGCCGATGCCGCAGGCGCTGCACGATAAAATCCTGAAAGCGGATAAATTCAACAAAGGCTACGACATGACCGAACTGCTGGCGGCGGCGTTGCTGGATATGCACTGGCACAGCATCAGCGCCGGTCAGCCGCTGCCGGACGTGGATAAGTTCGAGCAGGAGGCGCTGGCGCAGGATAAGGTCAACCTGCCGGAGGTGCCGCCGCGCTACCGTTCCAGCTACTTCCAGCATATCTGGGGGAACGGCTATGCGGCGGGCTACTACGCCTATCTCTGGACCGAAATGCTGGCCGACGACGGCTTCGAGTGGTTTAAAGAGCATGGCGGCCTGACGCGTGAAAACGGCCAGCGCTTCCGTGATATGATTTTGTCGCGCGGCAACAGCAGCGATCTGAAGCAGCTCTATCACGACTGGCGCGGTCAGGAGCCGCAAATCGAACCGATGCTGATCAACCGGGGCCTGAAAGAAGAGTAAGCTTCTTCCCGGTATAGCCAACATAAAAAGGGCAGCGATGCCCTTTTTTTATACCCGTTTAACAGGAAATGTGGATGCGTAATAAAAGTGTATGGCGTGGTTTACTGCTGGCTGGTTTGTTGAATCTCAGCCTGGGTTCTACCGTCGCGCTGGCTGATAACACCGCGCTGACGCAGAAGCTGGCGGCGCTGGAGAAATCCACCGGCGGCAGGTTGGGCGTGGCCTGGATCGACGGCGACGGTCTGCGCTACGGCTACCGCGCCGATGAGCGCTTTCCGATGACCAGCACCTTTAAAACGCTGGCGGCGGCGGCGATTCTGCACAATAGCGTTAGCCAGCCGAATCTGCTGGAGAAGAAAATCCGCATCCGTGAGGCGGATCGGGTGGCATGGACGCCGGTGACCGGCAACTATTTCGGCAAAGAGATGAGCATCGCCGCGCTGTGCGCCGCCGCCATTGAGTACAGCGATAATCTCGCGGCCAACTATCTGCTGAAAGAGCTGGGCGGGCCACAGGGCGTGACCGCCTATGCGCGTTTACTGGGAGACACGCTGACGCGGCTCGATCGTCAGGAAACCGAGCTGAACAGCGCCGCGCCGGGCGACGAACGCGATACCAGCACGCCTGCGGCGATGGCGGAGAATCTCTCTAAGCTCACGCTTGGCGATGCGTTGCCGACGGCGCAGCGTCAACGCCTGATAAGCTGGCTGAAGCAGAACACGACCGGCGATCAGAGCATTCGCGCCGGCGTGCCCGCAGGCTGGACGGTAGGCGATAAGACCGGCGCCGGCGCTTACGGCACCACGAACGACTTGGCGATTCTCTGGCCGGAAAAAGGCGCGCCGAAAATTCTGGCGATCTACTTTACCCAGCCGCAGCCCGACGCCGCCAATAATAAGGCGGTGCTGGCGTCAGCGACGCGGCTGGCGATCGACGCGTTAGGCCGCTGATATCAGACCGGCCGCGGTTGTCCATTAACCGGCTCTGCTTCCAGGCAACGCTGAGCGGCGCAACGGTAATTAAACTGCCGCTTCTGGCATAGCAGCGTGTTGTGACGTTGTCACTGAAACGCGCCGTCTGTCTTGAAAAGCAGCGTTTCAGGCCAGCGGGCCGCCAAGGATGGTCTCCCGCATACCGTTAAGAATACGTTCGCCGGTTTCCTGCTTCAGCTCCTCATACCAGGCGCGCGTCGCTTCAGGCTCCTTACCGTGAGTGACGTCACAGCGCTTGCGCGCCTTCAGCACCAGATCCTCGACTCGCGCCGCCCGGCGCGCCTGATAGCGGCGCAGCGCGTCCTCAATGCCCAGCGAATGCGTCTGTAACGTCATCGCCAGCACCACCGCATCCTCCATCGCCGCGCAGCCGCCCTGACCGATATCGGGCGTGGTGCTGTGCCCGGCATCGCCCAGCAGCGCCACGCGGCCATTCACCAGCTGCGGAAAAGGATCGATGTCATGGATTTCGATTCGGTTGGTGGTATGGGGATCGATCGCGGCAATCAGCTTCTGCACCGGATCGGCCCAGCCGCTAAAATAGCGCAACAGATCCGATCGGACGCTGCTGCGATCTTCCGCCAGTCCCTTCGGCAGCGGCACATCGAAAAAGAAGTAGAAGCGGTTGCCGCTCACCGGCATCAGGGAGACGCGCTTGCCTTCGCCGACAAAGGTGGTCCACTGGTCGGCGGGCGCGATACTTTCATCCATCGCCACCAGCCCGTTCCAGTTCACGTAGCCCGCATAGCGCCGTTCGGCGCTGTGGCCGGTGACCTGGGCGCGGATCACTGAATGGGTGCCGTCGGCGGCGATCAGGAAATCACCGCGCGCGTCGCTGCCGTCGGTAAACCAGGCGGTGACGCCGGAAGCGTCCTGCTCAATATGGCTGACGCGCTTGCCGAAATGAACGCGCTGCGCGCCGTAGCGGTTCAGCAGCATCGCCTGCAGGTCGGCGCGCGCCACCGGACAGGGCCGTTCGCCGACGCTTTCCACCAGCGGCTGCATGCTGAAGCGGGTAAGCACCTCGCCCTGGCGGAAATCGTGGTAGGCCATCATGGCCATATTGCCGCCCAGCGCCCGCAGCTGTTCGCCCAGCCCAAGGTAATTAAGGCACTTCACGCCGTTTGGCCAGATGGAGATCGCCGCGCCGACCGGCTTGATCACGCTGACCGCCTCGTAGACCTCTGTCTGATATCCGCTTTTCTCCAGCGCCAGCGCCGCGCACATGCCGCCGATGCCGCCACCGATTACAATCGCTTTCATTGCCGTCTCCTTTCTGTTGATAATGAGAGACTGCAACTTTTGTACCAGCTCTGTAGCGGCCTGCGCGCCGCATTTGCGGCGGTTTGGCAATCCTTGTTGCGCCTGAACGGGGCAAGACGCGCTAAAACGGGGCGCGCGCTGAAACCTTTGTTTCAGCGTCGGCTCAGAATATCGAACAGCCTAACCGTTCGGAAAACAGCTCCAGCGCGGCGGTGCCCGCCAGCGAATTGCCGGAGGCGTCAAGTCCCGGCGACCAGACGGCGATCGTCATCTTGCCAGGAATGACGGCGATAATCCCGCCGCCGACGCCCGATTTGGCGGGCATGCCGACGCGCCAGGCAAATTCGCCCGCGCCGTCATACATGCCGCTGGTGATCAGCAGGGCATTGACCTGGCGCGTCTGGCGCACCGTCAGCATCGACGGCGCATCGCCGAGGGGGCGGCCCTGATTCGCCAGATAAAAGAAGCAGCGCGCCAGCTCCACGCAGCTCATCGACAGCGCGCAGTAGTGGAAATAGGTTTGCAGTACCGTCGGCACGTCGTTTTCAAAGTTGCCGAACGACTTCATCAGCCAGGCGATGGCGGCGTTGCGCGCGGAGTGATCGAACTCAGAGCGGGCGACGTGGCGGTCATAGTTGATGGACGGCTCGCCGCAGAGCTGGCGCACCACTTCCAGCATACGCTGACGCGGCGCGGTCAGGCGGGTTTCCAGCATATCGCAGATCACCAGCGCGCCGGCGTTGATAAAGGGATTGCGCGGCTTGCCGCGTTCCAGCTCCAGCTGCACCAAAGAGTTAAACGGCTGGCCCGACGGCTCTTTGCCGACGCGCTGCCAGATCTCCTGTTCCTGATAGCGCGTCTGCGCCAGCGTCAACGACAGCACCTTGGAGATGGACTGGATCGAGAAGCGTTCGTTAGCATCGCCCGCCTGATACAGCGCGCCGTCGTGTGTCAGCACGGCGATGCCGAGCGCGTCGGGCTCAACCTGCGCCAGCGCCGGAATGTAGTCGGCCACCTTTCCCTGACGGGTCAGCGGGCGCACCTGATGCAGGATCTCTTCCAGTAAAGCATTGCTGAGTTCAGCCACAGCACTCATCTCCGTTACGTGAGCTAATGGCGCAGCATGATCGGGGCTTGTCGTCGCTTCGTCAACGGGCGGAGAGAAAAAGCGCGGCGTAAAAGGCGGGTAAAGGGCAAAAGCGCGCCGCCGACGCATAATGCGCGGCGGCGGCAGGCATCAGGAAGGGATGATGCGGTTTTCTTTCAGCTTATCAAACAGGGCGAAGAAGGCTTCGCGCGTCGAGCGGTAGCCGGTGAAGCCGGCGTTGCGGCTTTTGCTGATATCGGTAAATACCTCCATCGGGCGGCCCAGATCGGCATCGGTATGCCACCAGGAGGCCAGACGGGCAACGTCCGACTCGCGCAGCTGATATTTTTGCGCAATCTGCCGCCAGTCATCTTCGGCGGCCAGCATACGACCTTCCAGCGGCTGCATTTCGCCGGGGAACGGCGCGGCTTCGATGCCGAAGTAGTCGGCGATCTGCTGCCACATCCATTTCCAGCGGAAAACGTCGCCGTTCACCACGTTGTAATCTTCATTCTGCGCGGCGGGCGTGGTCGCCGCCCATTCCAGCTGTTCCGCCAGCAGCCCGGCATCGGTCATATCGGTGACGCCGTTCCACTGCGCTTCAGAGCCAGGGAAGATAAACGGCTTGCCGGTCTCTTTACAGATCGTGGCGTAGACCGCCAGTGTCTGGCCCATATTCATCGCATTGCCCAGCGCATAGCCGATAACAGTGTGCGGGCGATGCACGCTCCAGGTGCAGCCATATTTCTCGGCGGCGGCGAACAGCTCATCTTCCTGCGCATAGTAGAAGTTATCTACCGGCTGGCGCCCCTGTTCTTCGCGGAACGGGGTCATCGGCACGCTGCCTTTGCCGTAGGCGTCGAAAGGGCCAAGGTAGTGCTTCAGGCCGGTCACCAGCGCGACATGGCTGCCTTTCAGGCGATCGCCCAGCGCTTCCAGCACGTTGCGCACCATCGCGCCGTTAACGCGAATGTTCTCTTTTTCATTCGCCTGACGCGACCAGACGCTGAAAAAGATGCTGTCGAACCGCTGACCGTCCAGTGTTTCATTGACAGACTGCGCCGAGGTCAGATCGGCGGTAAGGGAGTGACAGCCCTGCGGTACCGGCGCGCGGCCGCGTGAAAGACCATAAACTTGCCAGCCGTCCGACTGTAGTTTTTCCGCCAGTGCGCTGCCAACCACGCCGCTGACGCCCACGATTAATGCTTTTTTACTCATTACGCCTCCTGTAACAGTTACTGATAAGCATAATGCGGAATTTAATTCTTATCTCAGGTATAAATTCACAAGATTTCAGAACAGGATTCACAAATCATGGTAGGGAACGATCTGCTGAAAGGCATTATGCCGTTTGTGGCGACGGTGGAAGCGGGCAGCTTCAGCGCCGCGGCGGGACGGCTGAATCTGACCAGTTCAGCCGTCAGTAAAAGCATCGCCAGGCTGGAGGAACGGCTGGGATCGCAACTGTTTGAGCGCACCACGCGCAGCCTGAAGCTGACCGACGCTGGCGAAGCCTACTATCAAACCTGCCAGCGCGTGGTCAACGAGCTGAGCGAGGCGGAGTCGGTGCTGGCGGCGCAGCGCACCCATACCGTCGGGCGGCTGCGGGTAGCGGTGCCGATGACCTTTGGCCGCACCCATGTGATGCCGGTGATCAACGCGTTTTGCCGCGAACATCCCGATCTGCATATCAATATGACCTTCGCGGATCGCTTCGTGGATCTGTTTGACGAAGGGGTGGATGTGGCGGTGCGCATCGGCGGCCCGGCGGACTATCCCGCCTCGCTGGGCGTGCGCCATCTGGGCAACGAGCGGCTGGTATTTTGCGCCTCTCCGGACTATCTGCGGCGTCACGGCACGCCGCAGCATCTCGATGCGTTACAGCAGCATCGCGCGGTCGCCTATGAACGGGTGGACGGCTCTACCACGCCGTGGCGCTTTATCGCCGCCGACGGACGCATTGCCAGCCGCACGGTTAATCATGCGCTGGCGTTCGGCGACAGCGAAGCGCAGCTGAGCGCGGTCTGCGCCGGGCTTGGCATCGCGCAGATGGCAACCTGGCTGCTTCAGGAGGCGGAACAGGCGGGAAGGGTAAAGATCATCCTGCCGCAGCTGGCGCTTGACGGCCTGCCGCTCTATCTGGTCTGGCCGCGCAAGAAGCAGCTGTTGCCGAAAGTGGATGCGCTGTTGCAGGCGTTCCGGCAGCTCACTATTCGCTAGCAGCCTGCGGCGATAAAGTCGCCGTTGGGACTGACCGGCACCACGGACAGAAACAGCACCAGGGCGAAAAACAGCAACAGCAGGCCGCCCGCCACGCGCGCCAGCGCCACCAGGCCATCGAGCCGCGCGGGCGTATCGCGTAGCCAGATTGCAGTGACGGTGTCACGCATACGGTTAACCGCCAGCGACAGCAGCAACAGGGAAAGTCCGGTGCCAAGCGCCATCGTCATCACCGCCAACATCCCCCAGCTCACAATGCCGATGGCGTTAGAGAAAAGCAGTACGGTAATTGCGCCGCTACAGGGACGCAAACCAATGGCGGCAATGACGCTCAGCCGCTCTTTCCAGTCCGCCGGCTGGCTGGTCGCAATATGATGATGACCGCAGCCGCAGGCGTCATGATGATGAACGTGCTTTGCCGAGGAACGAAACGCACGTAGTCCACGCAGCAGCAGCCAAAAGCCGAACGCGGCGATCAACAGGGCGCTGGCCTTTTCTAAATACCAGCGGCTGAGGCTGAGATCGCCCGCCACCAGGTTAAAGCCCACCGCCAGAATAAAGACAAACAAAATAGCGCTTACCCCCTGCAACAGTGAGCCCGCCAGCGGCACCGCGCGCAGTGCGCCGGATGAGGGCGCCTGCTGGGTGCTGAGCCAGGTGGTCACTACAAATTTGCCGTGTCCCGGCCCGACGGCATGCAGCACGCCATAAATAAAGGTAAAGAACAGCAGCCACAGCCCGCCGCCGTACTGCCCGTTATTGATTTGCAGCAGATGCAGCACCAGATAGCGGTGCAGCGTAATCTGCGTCGTCAGGCTCCAGGCGAGAAATGCGCTCCAGTGCCACCAACAGAAACCGGCCAGCAGCGTGAAAAGCACGGCGAGGATCGTCAGGCTCTGCCTGCCGGAAGGAAAAGATGAAAGGGAGCGCGTCAGCATAACAGGAAACGGGCAGGATTACCAGCCTTTAATAATATCGCCTTTATAGAGCTCGTTAGCTTTATCAAGCACTTCCTGCGACTGGAATGCCTGCTTCAGCTTCTGAATGTTCGGGCTGTCTTTATTATCTTCGCGCGCCACAATCGCGTTGACGTATGGGGAGGCTTTGCCTTCCATAAACATGCCGTCGCGCGAGGCGGAGAGATTAACCAGTGCCGCGAAATTGTTGTTGATAATCGAGAGATAGACCTGCGGATCGTCCAGCGTGCGCGCCAGCTGCGGCGTATCCACTTCGACAAACTTCAGTTTTTTCGGGTTGGAGGTAACGTCCAGCGTGGTCGGCAGCAGGCCCGCTTCAGGCTTAACGGTGATCAGTCCCTGCGCCTGTAATAACAACAGGCTACGGCCCAGCGTCGTCGCCTCGTTGGAGAGGGTGACCGTTGCGCCGTCCGGCAGCTCTTTCAGCGATTTAATCTTGCGCGAATAGCCTGCAATAGGGAAGACAAAGGTATGGGTGACTACGGCGAAGCGATAGCCGCGCTCTTTGGACTGCATCTCTAAATAAGGCAGACTCTGGAAGGCGTTGGCGTCCACATCCTTGTTAAACAGCGCTTCGTTAGGCTGTACATAGTCGTTAAACGCGATCACATCGACATCCAGCTTATATTTATCGTGCGCCACCTGCTTAACGGTTTCCCACAGCGCCTGATCCGGGCCAGTATTGATCGCCACTTTAATTTTGCTGTCTTCCTCTTTATTGCAGGCGCTGAGCAGAGTGACGGACGCCGCCAGAAGGGCCGTGAGCAGTGTTTTTTTCATTTATGGTGTTCCCTTATAAGTGTTAGGAAATCACTATAATATACATCCAGACGTCTGTACATCCGTGGAAAATGCGTTTGCTCAAAAATGCGCCGCCTGAATTTTAAGCGGTGAGGCCGCACAGATTCTTACCGTTGCGTCGGCGATCCGGCGGAAAAGCAGAGTAAAAGAAAAACCCCCGTCACGTTCTACGGGGGTTTTCTCTGATGAACAGTTACTGAGCCGCCAGCTTCATGCGCTTGCGACGATAGCGTTTCCATAAAGGCGGCACTAACAACACGGCGATGGCCAGCGCCAGCAACACCTTACAGATCAGGCTTTCCCACAAAATAGGCAGGTTGCCGTTGCTGATCGACAGCGCGCGGCGCAGGTTCTGTTCCAGCATTTCGCCCAATACAAAGCCCAGAATCAGCGGCGACATCGGGAAATCCATCTTGCGCAGGATATAGCCGAAGATGCCCAGTCCCACCATCAGCATCAGATCAAAGGTGGTGCTGTGGACCGCGTAAACGCCCACCGCAGAGATCGCGGCGATAGCCGGCACTAAAAACCACAGCGGAATGTTCAGCATCCGGGCAAAGACATTGATCATCGGAATATTCATAATCAGCAGCATCACGTTGCCGATTAACAGCGCGGCGATCAGGCCCCAGACAATATCAGGCTGCTCAACGAACATCGCCGGGCCGGGCGTGATGTTATACAGGGTTAGCGCGCCAACCATCACCGCCGTCGTACCTGAGCCGGGAATGCCCAGCGTTAACATAGGAATGAAAGAGCCGCAGGCTGAGGCGTTGTTGGCCGCTTCCGGCGCCGCGACGCCGCGAATATCACCCTTACCGAATTGATCGCTGCCGCTGATCTTTTTCTCGGTCATATAGGCGATAGCGCTGGCGATCGTTGCGCCTGCGCCAGGTAACACGCCGACAAAGAAGCCGATAAACGAGGAGCGTAGGGTGGCGCCGGTCGACATGGCCGCCTCTTTCATATTGAACATCATGCGTCCGCTGGCGCGCACCGCTTTCTGCCCGGTGCTGGTCGACTCCAGCATCAGTAAAATTTCGCTGACGGAAAACAGGCCGATCACGACCACCACAAACTGAATGCCGTCAGAAAGGTGGACGCTGTCAAAGGTAAAGCGGTAAACGCCGGTATTGGCGTCGACGCCGACCGTAGCCATGCTCAGCCCAATCAGGGCCGAAAGGAATGACTTCAGCGGATTATGGCTCATCATGCTGCCCAGGCAGGCGATGGCGAAGACCATTAGCGCGAAATATTCCGCCGGGCCGAACGCCAGCGACCAGCTTGCCAGCAGCGGCGCGAACAAAATAATGCCGATGATAGCGATGGTCGAACCGATAAACGAACTTACCGCCGAGATAGAGAGCGCTACGCCCGCTTTGCCCTGTTGCGCCATCGGATACCCATCCAGCGCCGTCATAATCGCGCCCGCATCGCCGGGCACGTTGAGCAGAATGGAGGAGATGCGGCCGCCATATTCACAGCCAAGATAGACGGTCGCCAACAGGATCAATGCCGTTTCCGCAGGAAGGTGCAGGGCGAAGGCCAGCGGCATCAGGATCGCCACGCCGTTGATAGGCCCCAGTCCCGGCAGCAGCCCCACAATGGTGCCGATAAAGCAGCCGATCAGCGCAATCAGCAGGTTTTCCGGCGTCAGCGCAACGCCGAAGCCCTGCATCAAAAAATACCAGGTATCCATAACGCTCTCCTTAACTCAGCCAGCTGCCGACCGGAAGCGTCACTTCCAGCAGCCTGTCAAAGGCATAAAATAACGCCACGCCCATTACCACGCCGGAAATCGCCGCCGCCCACCAACGCGCGCCGAACAGCAGGCCGATGCCAAACGTCAGCAGCGTAGTGCAAAGCGCGAAGCCCAGGGTTTCAAACAGCCAGCCGTAAATCATCATCATCACCGCCAGCGCCACTAAACGTTTAAACGTGCTGCGGGCGGGCCAGTGAATAACGTCGGGTTTGCGAAACAGCATCAGCAGAGCGCAGATCGCCATCAGACCAAGTATTCCCATAGGGAACGGGCGTGGGCCGACCGGTTCGTAACTGTATTCGCTATGAATTTGCCAGGCTACCACCATGCCGCCAAGGCAGAGCGCAAGCCACAGCGCTGCAAAAATACGATCGCTCATTATCTGCTCCGCTTATTTGGCCAGCCCAAACGATTTCGCTTTTTCGCGGTAATCCGCCACCTGCGTTTTTACGTAGCTGTCGAGCTCTTTGCCAAACAGGTTGAACTCAAACAGGCCGCGCATATCACGCTGCTTCTGGAATTCAGGGGTATTGACCAGCTTTTTAAAGGTCTCTTCCCACCACTGATAGTCGGCCTCGCTGACTTTCGGCCCCAGATAAAAGCCGCGGATAATTGGCCATTCGACGTCAAAGCCTTGCTCTTTGGCGGTCGGCACGCTGGCCAGCTTCCCTGGCAGGCGCTTATCAGACATGACCGCCAGCACGCGCAGCTTGCCGGCTTGCAGATGCGGCACCATTTCGCTCATATCGCCGGATACCACCTGAATATGATTGCCGAGCAGGGCGGTGACCGGTTCGCCGCCGCCTTCAAAAGCGACATAGCGCATTTTGCGCGGATCGATGCCCGCCTTGCTGGCCAGCAGCGCGGTTTTCATCCAGTCCTGACTACCAATCGAAGCGCCGGCGCCGACCACGACTTTGGTCGGATCATTTTTCATCGCCGTCATCAGCTCGCCCAGCGTTTTCCACGGGGCGTCATCACGGACCGCGACCATGCCGTAATCGGTGCCGACCGCAGCCAGCCACTTAACGTCATCGACGGAGTAGCGGCCAAATTTGCCCTGCGAGAGATTCAGCAGCGAGCCGCCTGAAAAGGCGACGACGGTGCCCGCTTCGGCCGGACGCTGCGCAATAATCGCGTTATAGGCCACCGCGCCCACGCCGCCGGGCATATAGGTAACGCGCATCGGCGAGGAGATCTGTTTCGTTTCCTGTAGCGAGACCTGTAGCAGCTTACAGGTCAGGTCGAAACCGCCGCCCGGTTTAGCGGGGGCGATACATTCGGTACGTGAGGGCGCTTCTGCCGCAAAGGCGGTTGAAACGGAAAGGGCCATCAGGGTTGAGGTCAGGGCCGTTATAATTTTCATCTTTCGCTCCATTCTTCTTCCAGAGTGTGATTACTGCCGAAAATTTATCGTTACCAAATTGTTAAAGCAGCTACCTTTCATTTACCTTTCATTACCCGGAATTAATGTCAGGATGTGATATGCGTCTCTTACTGGTTGAAGATACGGTTGAGCTGGCGCGTTGGTTACAGAAGGCGCTGACGCAAAAAGGATTTGCTGTCGATTGGGTGGCGAACGGCGTCGCGGCAGACCATATGCTGCATAGCGAGGAGTACGCTCTGGTAGTGCTGGATGTGGCATTGCCCCGTATGGATGGCCTTGAGGTACTCTCACGGCTGCGGCGGCGCGGACAAAATATGCCGGTACTGCTGTTGACCGCGCGCGGATCGCTGGACGACAGGGTGCGCGGCCTTAATCTCGGCGCTGACGATTATCTGACCAAGCCCTTCGAGCTGGATGAGCTTGAAGCGCGGCTGCGGGCGCTGCTGCGGCGTAGCCAGAATCATTCATCACAGCAACAGGCGCTGGGGCAGTTAGTCCTTGATGCCGAAGGCTATTTTCTGCTGGCCGAGAAGCCGTTGGCCCTTACGCCGCGAGAAAGCAGCATCCTGACGACGCTGATGCAGCGACGCGGCAGGCCGGTTTCACGGCAGCATCTTTATGAACAAACCTTTACGCTCGCTGATGATGTCAGCCCGGAAAGCATTGAACTTTATATACACCGGGTACGTAAAAAACTGGCGGGAAGTGATGTGGCAATCGTAACGCTGCGTGGCCTTGGCTATACGCTGGAAACGCTAACGTGAGGCTTATTCACTCTTTGCGCGGCGAACTGCTTGCCTGGCTCGGCGCGCCGCTGCTGCTGCTGTGGGGACTTTCGGTTTATACGCACTATCAAAGCGCTGTCCATGCGGCGAATCAGGCTTACGATCGCTCGTTACTGGCGTCGGCGCGAACCGTTGCTGAGCGGCTGGTGGTAAGAAATGGTCATATCGAAGTGGATGTGCCGTGGGTGGTGCTCGACAGTTTCGAGCGCAATATGAACGATCAGCTCTTTTATCAGGTGATTTCGCCGGAGGGCAAAACGCTGTCGGGCTACGACGATCTGCCAGCCATTCCGCCAGCCAGCGCGCCTTCAGAGCTCTATCCGGCGCTGGTGCATTTCTATGATGCGCGCTATCGCCAACAACGCATTCGGGTTGCCGCGCTCTGGCAGCCGGTGAGCGAGGAGGGCGTTAACGGCATGGCGCTGGTACTGGTGGCGGAAACGCTGAATTCCCGCCGCGCTTTTGCCGACGGTTTGCTGCATACCGCGCTGCTCAGCCAAACTTTTCTGGTTTTGGTGACGCTGCTGCTGGCGGGACTGATGCTGCGCCGGGTTTTGCGTCCACTGCGCCAGTTATCGCGTCTTCTGTCACGGCGCGACGGCAGTGAATTAACGCCGCTGCCTTCGTTGCCCTGGTCTGAACTGCAACCGTTGATTATCGCTTTTAACCGTTATCTTGAACGTTTGCGCAGCCTGCTGGCGCGGCAGGATCGTTTTAGCGCTGACGCCGCGCATCAGCTCCGCACGCCCCTGGCGATCCTGAAAACGCAGGTAGGCGTGGCGCTGAGCAGCGATCGTCCTGAACAGTGGCAGGAGAGTTTGCAGGGAATGCGGCATACGCTGGATGACACCATTCTGCTTACCGATCGGTTACTTCAGCTGGCGCGGATTAAGGCGCACCACGGCGAAGAACTGCCGCGCGTCAGCGTCGATTTAGCAGCAATTCTGCGTGACGCCTGTTTCAGCAGCTATACCGCCGCAAGAAATAAGCAGATCGACCTCGGCTATGAGGGGGATGAGAAATGTGCGGTATTTGGCGACGCGGTTTTACTTGGCGAACTGTGCGCGAATCTGCTGGATAATGCGATTAAGTATACGCCGGACGGCGGGGTCATTACGGCGCGTTTACAGGCGGGCAGGTTAGCGATCGAGGACAGCGGCCCAGGCATTTCCGGCACCGAGCAGGAAAAAGCCTTACAGCCGTTTTCCCGACTCGATCACGGCAGTACACAGCCCGGCGCGGGAATCGGTTTAGCTCTGGTGAAGGATATTTGCGCCTGGCACGGCGCGACGATGACGCTGGAACGTAGTCCGACGCTGGGCGGATTAAGGGTGGTGGTTACCTTTACAAGCTGACCTGGTTTCTACAAAAGGCAAACATGATTCAATTTATAGCTCAATATCAAATCCCAGAACTGTCCCTTTATGGATTTAAAATCGTTCATTGAATCATTAAGTTATTGCGAAGAAAGCAACAAATCATTAAATGTAAAACTGCTCGTCTGCCTGGCCCTGGCTGAGTATTTTAAGATTGGGCTAAGGTACGACGCGCAAAAGCGTTATAACAGCCTCACTGTATGGTCGCATTGCCAATGCAATAAAGTCATTTACAATCAGGAAATTACGGTATGGATACAGTCGAAGAGCTTAACAACACCTATTTTTCCATGGGGAATAAAGCTACCGTCTGTTATTGGTGGTTATCCACCTCATAAACTAAAAATTCTCATGGTTAGAAAAATTAGCACCTTTACTGGCAGGGCTATACCTGTGCTGGGCTGGATTATTCTGGCGTCTGATGTCTCACAAATAGCGTACCGTACAGTCAGGGATTACAACCGCATAGCCAGAGGAAACGATAAAATATGGTAGATGCAGATGCTGTCGAAAAGCGGGTTTATGAGATTGTCCGGCCGTGGAATGGACGCTCATGGCTGACATTTAAAATGCCTTCTTTAAATGGCGATACATCACTAAACCACACCATGAACATGGACGAAGAAGAGGCGCAGGATTTGCTTGATGAGATTTTTACTGAGTTTAATCTCAAACATGCCGATCTCGATTTCAGTATCTATTTTCCTGTGAAAAATCGTAAAGATGCGAAGCCACTGACCATCAACATGCTAATTGAATCCGCTAAAGCGGGTCGCTGGCTATATGATTAACTCAATTGGAGAGCTGCTTTTGGAGAGCTGCTTTTCGCTCTCCGCTATAGCCTGAATAATGAACCACAAATAAACGTCAACTTTGAGCCTCCGTTACATTGGTGCGCATAATGTATATTATGTTAAATTAGATATCAGCTTATGTACCCGCAAATAGCTACCTGTTTCCTTCCTATCCCTTTGCGTCTTATTGCCTGGTGTAACTGCCTGACCCAGGTCGTCCAATCGTTTAGCCCGTTCAGCTGGCTGCATAATCTGAGTCCTGCCCCGCTTCCAATCCTTTTAGCGGAACGCCCTTAAACGTATGGGGCAACATTGATAACGCACCGCCACATCGCTGGCGCAAGTGAACGGATTCATCTTTTGGAGATTTCCCACTTCATCAACATACAGGCTGTGGTAACGGGAACAGGCTGACCAAGAACGAAAGCCTTTCAGTTCTGCCAGTTAATCATCTCGTCAAGGCCGGACAGCAATGCTGGGAAGTAGCTTTGATCTATGCCAAAAGAATCTTTTACAATGACACTTTCCGCTGGATTTTCAGGCCTGAGTATTAAATCCACTGCGACAGAATTGCCAGACATAGGAAAAAATCGAAGATTTAACTGATTTTCTGTACTATAGAAGATCACCTCAGGTGGCCTGCTCCCATCAATCAACTCCTGATAAACAGAAGCTATATTTCTCCTAAAATCAGTCAGCTCACCGACACAAAATGATGGCTGATATTGTGTCTGCAATTCAGGAAGTTGATATTCAACGTATGTTCTTATCCAGTCATATTTGGGGGCGTCTGGGGTATTTTGCCTTTCGAATGGCGAAAGACGTAATATCCTTGAACCACTTACGATTTCTATCATAGTACCCCATTACTTATATAAAAAATGAGTGATCGTCCAGTCCTTTTCACGAACCACGATTTCAAATTTAAAACGTTTATGTTAGTGAGATCGCGCTACGTGAATTCTGTGAACTTCACAGCACCATGCTCCTGCAAAATGAACGTAGACGCGTCAAAAAAACAGACGTAACGGCGTGGTTTTCCGCCAGTAAATCCAGCCGGTCGATAAAGACCGGCCATATAACACACAGTTTCAGCCTGTATCGAACGCGGCGGCCGAACAAACGACAAATTCGCTGTCCGCTAACGCCAGCCCAGTTCCGGCGCGACCTGCGTTAATACCGCTTCAATCACATGAGCGCAGTAATCGACGCCAAGCTGATTGGGAATCGTCAGCAACAGCGTGTCCGCCTCGGCGATCGCTTCATCCTGCTTCAGCTGCGCGATCAGGCGTTCCGGTTCGGCGGCGTAGCTGCGGCCAAAGATGGCGCGCGTCTTCTCGTCCAGATAACCGACCTGATCGCCCTCTTCTCTGCTGGCGCCAAAATAAGCGCGGTCTTGATTATTGATCAACGGGAAGATGCTGCGACTAACCGAAACGCGCCCCACGCGCGCATGTCCCGCTTCCAACCAGGCGGCGCGCCAGGCGCGGATCTGTTTCGCCTGTTGAATATGAAACGCTTCGCCGGTTTCATCATCCTTCAGGGTCGAACTTTGCAGATGCATGCCCAGCTTCGCCGCCCATATCGCCGTGGCGTTAGAACCCGATCCCCACCAGATACGCTCGCGCAGTCCTTCGGAAAACGGCTCCGGTCGTAGCAGTCCGGGCGGATTAGCGAACATCGGCTGCGGATTGGGTTTGGCGAATCCTTCGCCGCGCAATACGTCCAGCAATACTTCAGCATGGCGGCGTCCCATATCCGCATCGCTTTCGCCCTCCTGCGGCTGATAGCCAAAATAGCGCCAGCCGTCGATCACCTGCTCCGGCGAGCCGCGACTGATCCCCAACTGCAAACGTCCGTTGCTGATCAGATCCGCCACGCCCGCGTCCTCCGCCATATAAAACGGATTTTCATAGCGCATATCAATCACGCCGGTGCCGATCTCAATACGTTTGGTGCGTGCACCAATCGCCGCCAGCAGCGGAAACGGCGCGCTGAGCTGACGGGCGAAATGATGCACGCGAAACCAGGCGCCATCCGCGCCAAGTTCTTCAGCCGCGACCGCCAGCTCGATCGATTGCTGTAGCGCATCCGCCGCGCTGCGCGTCGCCGACTGGAACGAGGCTCCCCAGTGGCCAAACGACAGGAATCCGATTTTTTTCATGCTTTTACCCTTATCTGTAAGCGGCCGCCTGTTCAGGCGATAATCGTGTATGCATCAATTAACTTTAGCTATCTGCTGGCAGGAACGCACTATGTTAACGCCACGATCTGAATGATGCGTAACAGCGAGTCAGCCGCTGGGCTGTACGACGTTATCGTCGGGTTTGGCGCAGGCTATTACCTCGGCGCCGTGCTCTATGAGCATCTGTAGCAGCCACCGATTGGCTGTTGCCCGCCCACAGCGGCTTTCATCACTGTTATGGATATTTGACGGAGTGTAAACTTTCGCTTACCCTGCGCAGCACTTAACGATAGCGAAGCTTAAATTCAGAGGAAGGCGTGAGGAATCGCACTTTTGGCAGTATTTTTATTGTTGCAGGCACCACCATCGGCGCAGGCATGTTGGCGATGCCGTTAGCCGCCGCTGGCGTGGGTCCCGGCGTCACGCTGCTGTTGCTGGTCAGCCTGTGGGCGTTAATGTGCTATACCGCGCTGCTTCTGGTTGAAGTTTATCAGCACGCATCGGCAGATACCGGCCTGGGTACCCTGACGCGCCGCTATCTTGGACGTCCGGGCCAGTGGCTGACCGGCTTCAGCATGCTGTTTTTGATGTACGCGCTGACGGCCGCCTATATCAGCGGCGCTGGCGAGCTGCTGGCGGCAAGCCTGAGCGAGTGGTTTTCCGTTTCCATCTCCACCAGCGGCGGCGTGCTGCTGTTTACGCTGATTGCCGGCAGCGTGGTCTGTATTGGTACGCATATGGTCGATATGTTCAACCGCGTGCTGTTCAGCGCCAAAATCATTCTGCTGGTTGTGATGCTGGCGCTGATGATGCCGCATATTCATCGTACCAATCTGCTGACGCTGCCGCTGGAAAAAGGGCTGGTGCTGTCGGCGATCCCGGTGATCTTCACCTCCTTCGGCTTTCACGGCAGCGTACCCAGCGTTATCAGCTATATGAATGGCGACCTGCGCAAGCTGCGCTGGGTCTTTATTACCGGCAGCGCGATCCCGCTGGTCGCCTATCTCTTCTGGCAGCTGGCGACGCTGGGCGCGATCAATGCCGACACCTTTAGCGCCCTGCTCGCCCATCACGCCGGGCTGAATGGACTGTTACAGGCGATCCGTACCGTCGTCGCTTCGCCGCACGTTGAGCTGGCGGTCCATCTGTTTGCCGATCTGGCGTTGGCCACCTCGTTCCTCGGCGTCTCTTTGGGCCTGTTCGATTATCTGGCGGATCTCTGTAAGCGTAACGGTAACGTTACAGGCCGACTACAAAGCGGCCTGCTGACTTTTCTGCCGCCGCTCGCCTTCGCCCTGTTCTATCCGCAGGGTTTCGTGCTGGCGCTCGGCTATGCTGGCGTAGCGTTGGCGGTGCTGGCGTTAATCATTCCCGTGATGCTGGTATGGCGCAGCCGCAAGCAGCACGGCGTGGCGGCATACAAAGTGATGGGCGGCTCGCCCCTGCTGATATTGGTCTTTCTCTGCGGGATCGGCGTGATCGCTATTCAGGCGCTGATCGCGCTGGGTTGGCTGCCTGAGGTGGGATAATAAGGCCAGACCGGCAAAAAAAGCCTTCTGCCACCAGCAAACCGGGTTAAAGGCCCGGTTTTTCACAGATGTGATAAAAAACGGGCCAATGGCCCGTTTATGCGTTAATCGCGCCGGCACGCGCTTCCAGCGGCGCATTTCGGCTTAATGAGCAAAGTCAGTGGCGTCGGAAGCCGTGCGCCAGGCTTCGAGATCCTGACGCGCAGCCCGCATCTTCTGTTCTGCAAGCGTGTTGGCAATGGCGCCAACAAACAGATGCACCGGCGGCGTCTCAGCGGTAGCCGTCTGCAAGATGAGCGCGGCCACCTTCTCAGGATCGCCCGCCTGTTTCCCGTCCAGGCTATTGAGATGAAGATCGAGTGAGGCCTGAGCCTCGGTGTAATCGGCTATCCTGTTGCGGGCAACGGCCAGACTCTCCTGAGATAAAAAGCCCGTCCGCACCGGCCCCGGATAAACGACGGTAGCCTTAATCCCCAATTCAGCCACTTCAGCCGCCAGCGTTTCCGTTATTCCGGCGATGGCGAATTTGCTGCCGACATAGCTGCCCCAACCCGCATAGCCACCCTGAAAGCCGACAATTGACGCCACGTTAAAGATGTGTCCGCTACGCTGACGTCGCAAATGCGGCAAGGCATAACGCAATACATGCAGCGGCGCGAAAACGTTAACGTCAAAGTTGCGCCGCAGTTCGTCATCGCTTAATGCTTCGATCGTGCCCTGCTGACCATAACCAGCGTTATTGACTACGCGGTCAATGCGGCCAAACTTGCTGATAGCTTTCTCTATGGCCGTTCGCACGCTCGACTCATCGCAAAGATCGACTTCCAGCGCCAGCAGGGTCGCGCTCTCTTTACCCAGCGCCTGTTGCAAGCTGGCAAGGGTGCGCGATGTGGCGACCACGGCGTCTCCCTGGGCCAGCGCCTGACGCGCCAGCGACAGTCCGATACCGCGTGCGGCGCCAGTGATAAACCAGACGTTGACGTTATTTGATGGATTCATACGCGTTATCTCCTGCACACATTAATAGGGGCTGGCGGTAGGACGCACAATGATTTCACTGACGTCGACGCCGTCCGGCTGCTCAACGGCATAGCCAATCGCCTGGGCGATAGCCTGCGGCGGCAGCGCGACGCGGCGAAACTCGCGCATGGCGTCGCGCGCCACGTCGTCGGTGATGTGATCCGCCAGTTCCGACTCCACCACGCCCGGACAGATAACCGTCACGCGCAGGTAATCGCTCTCCTGACGCAGCCCGTCGGAAATCGCCCATACGGCATATTTACTGGCGCAGTAGACCGCCGCAGTCGGGGAAACCGCATGGGCGCCGATAGAGGCAATATTGATCACCTGCCCCTGTTTCTGCCGCTCCATGACCGGCAGTACCGCTGCGATGCCGTGCAGTACGCCTTTGATATTGACGTCGATCATCTGATTCCATTCATCGATTTTCAGCGCCGAGAGCGGCGAAAGCGGCATCACGCCAGCGTTATTCACCAGCACATCGATTTTCCCGTATTTCTCCATGGCGAAATCGGCCATCTTCTGCACGCTGTGCGGCTGGGTAACGTCCAGTTCAAGCGTATCGATAGTCGCGCCCTGCGCCCGCAGCTCATCGCACAGAGCGGCAAGCCGATCGGTGCGGCGCGCGCCGGCGATCAGCCTATGCCCCTGTAAGGCCAGATGTCGGGCCGTCGCCTCGCCAATACCGCTGCTGGCGCCGGTCAGTAAAATAACTTTGGATGCGTTTACGTCGTAAGATTTCACAGGCAGATCCTCCAGGTTTTACATGCCGGAGCCGGTAGCGGCGCCGGGTGTGTGGAACTGAGTGAAAGCTTAGAGCCGCAGAGCAGGATGAAACAGGTCGATACCTATGGCATCATTGCCTAATCCTATAGAGATGATTATTTTTAAAACGCTCTGTGCCATAATCATTGCATGTTTATGTCATCAACGGGTTACGTGCGCCATGTTTGTTCCTGCCTCCGTTCAGCAAAAAGAGATGATCGATCTGATTAAGCAGCTTGCGCCCCATGAAGGCTATACGCGCACGCTGCTGGAAAGCGTGCGCCTGATGCGCGCCGATCATCCTTTAGGGCGCACGCCGGTGCTGTATGAGCCGAGCATTGTGATCGTCTGTCAGGGAAGCAAGCGCGGTTATGTGGCGGACAGGATCTTCTCCTATGACGCCCAGCACTATCTGGTGCTGTCGGTGCCCTTGCCTTTTTCGACCGAAACCTTCGCCAGCAAAGAGGAGCCGCTGCTGGCGATTTCAGTGCGGCTCAATATGACCTCGATAGCGGATCTGGTGTTAGAGGTCGATCGACAGGCCAGCGGCGCGATGGCCGACCCGATGGGGATTGTTTCCACGCCGCTTGACGGTGCGCTCGCCGATACCGCCCTGCGCCTGCTACGGGCGCTGACCAATCCGCTGGAGGCGCGAGTGCTGGGGCCGGGAATTGTCAGAGAGCTTTGTTTTCGTGTACTGACCGGCGTGCAGGGCGGCGCGATACGGGCCGCCTTAGCCAGTCACGGCAGTTTTGGCCGCATCGCGCGCGCCCTGAAGCGCATTCATGACGACTATGCGCAGGCGCTGGATGTCGGTCTGCTGTCGGGCGAAGTGGGCATGAGCATTCCCACCTTCCACGCCCATTTTAAAACCGTCACCGGCACTTCGCCCGTACAGTACATAAAATCGGTTCGCCTGCACCAGGCGCGGCTGCTGATGATCCGCGATAACCTGACGGCGGCGGGCGCGGCCGTGCGCGTCGGTTATGAAAGCCCTTCGCAGTTCAACCGGGAGTTCAAGCGCACCTTCGGGCGAACGCCCGGCGAAGAGGCGCGCGAAATGAAAATGCTTTTTGCGCTGATGCCGATAGCGCAGCTGGAAGGCATTGCCGCCACCCACTAGCGACGGGCGCGTTAGCGGACGGGGGTGACAGACAGGATGGCGTCAATAAAAGGCAGGCAAAAAAACGGAGGCCGCAGCCTCCGCATCTTTAACGGCGGAATTATTTATCTTTGCCGAAGCCCTGCTTCACCAGCGCAGGCAGCACGTCCGGGAAGTAGATGTTTTTGTAGTAGTTGGCTACGGTATGGCTCCAGTTCTCGCCGCCATCGCGGTTGATGGTTTTCCAGTGCTGTTCCAGCTCGTCGTTGAACTGAGCAATCTGTTCCACCATACCTTCAGTCTGATATTTCTCTTCATGACGGAAAGTAAAGAGCGGCAGACGCGGCTTCAGGTCGGCAGGACGATCGACATAGCCCAGCGCCATACCCACCAGCGGGAACGTCAGCGGCGGCAGATTGAACAGCTCAATAAACGCCGCCGGACTTCTTCTCATACCGCCGATCGGCACCACGCCGAGGCCCTGCGCGCGCGCCGCCGCCATCGCGGACGCCAGCGCAATGCCGACATCGGTGCTGCCGGAGACGATGCTTTCAATACTTTCGTGGGCGATCTGCTGTTCGCCAATCAGCGCCATCGCTTCACGGGTTTTATGCATATCCAGCACAAAAGTAATAAAGACCGGCGCCTGCGCGATCCAGGGCTGGCCGCCTGCCAGCTCGGCGATTTTCGCTTTGGTCGCTTTGTCGCGCGTGACGATCACCGACACCTGCTGCGAGTGAACCGAGGTCGGGGCGCGGTACGCAGAAAGGATAATGTCATCCAGAACGGCATCAGGAATTGCTTTATCAAGATAGCTACGATCGCTGCGATGAGTGATCAGTGTTTCAATAACCGGATTCATTATTCCTCCTCTGGTGTTAAATCCTGCCGGATTGTAGAGGAGCCCTTTCTGCGCAGCTTGCCACTCTGTGCCGTCCCGGCGTTAAAACGCCGAAGGCATCTCCCTGAGCGCGGGCGGCCAGTCGCCGGGCCAGACATAATGATCTTTCAAAATGCGGCTGCTGTAATCCAGGCAGATACGCAGGGGCAGATCGGGATAGAGGCGATCCATATTTTGCTGAAGCGCTTGCGCATCGGCCGACAATGCCAGCTGCGCAAAGAAATCGTCAATGTAGCGACGGGTAAAATCGATGGCCGACGGCAACAGATGCAGGGAAGATGAGGAGTGCCCTGGGATAACCACATCCGGCCTCATTTCTTTCAGCCGCTCCAGCGTATTAAGCCATTGCTGCAAACGTTCAGGCGTACGCATATCCGCCAGCCAGACGTGACAATCGGAAAAGACCAGGTCGGAAGCAATAAGCGTTCGGGTTGCGGGTATCCACAGTGGCGCAATTTCAATGCAGTCGCCACACATGATGCCCGGAATTTCTATCGCCTGACCTTCCAGCCAGATAACGGAATCTTCCAGCCTTTCGGCGGTAAACTTAATCGTTGCGCCATTTTTTTGCAGTATCGTTTTGCCCCAGTAAGCGATTTTGAAATCCCAGGCGTCGTTAATGGCATCCGCTATCTGCCGGTAGGCAACAATACGCGCCTCTGGCCAAACCTGTTTGATAACTTCAATGCCCAGATAGTGATCGGGATGAAGGTGCGTAATAAATATTGTCGTCAGCTCTCGCTTCAGTTCCAGCAGTTCGGCTACCAGCCGGTGCGCATTAGCCAGGGTAAACTGCGCATCAACCAGTATCGCCTGACGCTCGCCGTAAATAAGGGTAGAGGTGACGCCAAAGCCATCATTTTGATCGCTACTCAGGAAAACTTTTGTTTGGGGCTGAACATGTT
This sequence comes from Mixta sp., assembly GCF_024610815.1. Taxonomy (NCBI): domain Bacteria; kingdom Pseudomonadati; phylum Pseudomonadota; class Gammaproteobacteria; order Enterobacterales; family Erwiniaceae; genus Mixta; species Mixta sp. The sequence goes on along the minus strand of NZ_JANION010000122.1, from coordinate 9,055 downwards.
TCACGCTATACCTCCTTTTAATAATTGTTTTCCATCTTAATTAACCCAACCGTCGAATAAATTTAATAGTGGATAATCATTCATTTCGTTTAGGGAACCTTCCCCGCAGTTAACACCGATCGCCGTCGTAACGCAGGACCAGGCTTAACGACAAAAAAATACCATTAATAAACGTATGGACATTGCATTATCGGGAAACTGGACTAACTTTATTAACGAGTTCCTGTGTAACCCTTTGCTGTAGACGCTTTTTCGTCATCCGGTTCCGGTTCATTGCCACGGAGCCGGATTTTTTTTATCCACTGAATATCGCCGCCAACGGCTATTCTCTCCCTTCCCTGCGTAAATCACTGGCCCTGGCAGTAAGATGAAAACCCATAAAAAAACCGGCCCCGTCTTATCAACAGGGCCGGCTTTATCGTTACGGCTTAGCGGCGGGCGCGCACCAGCTGGTAGCGGCGCGTGAAGTATTCAAACGGCGCGCTCCAGACATGCACCAGGCGGGTAAAGGGAAACACGAGGAAAATCGTCATGCCCAACACCAGATGAACGCGATAAATCCACTCCACGCCATCCAGCCAGGTTGAAGCGTTGCCCTGGAAGGTGACCACCGATTGTGCCCAGCCGACCAGCTTCATCATCCCCACGCCGTCGAGATGCCGCAGCGAAAAGAGAATCGAGGTCAAACCGAGGATCAGCTGCACCATCAGAATGCCGAGAATGACAATATCAGCGCGGGTCGAGGTGGCGCGGATGCGCGGATTGAACAGGCGACGCTTCAGTAGCATCAGCCCGCCGACCAGCGCCATCAGGCCAAACACGCCGCCCGCAACCATCGCCAGTTTTTGCTTGGTGGCGATGGCAAGAAAGGGTTCATACACCCAGTGCGGCGTCAACAGCCCGAACAGATGGCCGAAGAAGATGCCGATAATGCCGATATGGAACAGATTCGAGGCGAGGCGGAAATTGCCTTTGTCCAGCATCTGGCTCGATCCGGCGCGCCAGGTGTACTGCCCGTAGTCGTAGCGCAGCCAGCTGCCGATAATAAACACCGTGCCGCACAGGTAGGGATAGATCTCGAAGAAGAAGATGTTGAGGTAGTGCATTATTTAGCTCCTCCGGCTGACAGGTCCAGATATTGCGGCATCGTCTGCTGCTGAATGCGCTGCTGATGCGCTTTCTCCGGCGCGGAGTCGCACTCCTGCGCCCGATCATCGATAAACTTAATCTGCGCCTCCTCCCAGACCGCATCCAGCGCCTGTCGGGTATCGTCACGCGGCTCCTTGCTCACCTGCGCGGCGACGCTGCTGCTGCGCAGCGGGCTGCCCGCCCAGACGAGCAGCGCGTCAAACAGCTGGCTGAAGGCGCTGCCGCGCTGTTGCAACCGCCCGCCGAGCAGCGCCAGGATCGGGGCGACATCCTGTATCCCCTGGCGCGCCGCCGGTTCCGGCTGAAGACTGAGATATTCCAGATAGAGCGGCAGATAGTCCGGCAGCTCACGGCAGTTCAGCAGCAGTCCCGCCTGCTCATACTGCGACAGCAGATCGACCATCGCCTGGCCGCGATCGCGCGATTCGCCATGTACATGTTCAAACAGCAGCAGCGAGGTGGCGCAGCCGCGATCGAAGGTCTCGCACCACTCCGACTGGCGATCGAGCAGCGCGCCGCCAAGCCAGCCGTCGACAAAGCCCTGCAACATCGGCGCACGCTGCGCCACCAGCGCGCACAGCTCCTCGCGTTCTTCCCACAGCGCTTTTTCCGGGTACTCCAGCAGCAGCGCGACAATTTTCAGCATCTGCATTACTCGCCCTCCGCTTTGTGGGTGATGTTGATGGCGTCGATGCGGCGGCTGTTGAACAGGTTGAATTTGCTGTCGCTGCCGTGGCAGCCGTCGCCGAAGGTAAAGCCGCAGCCGTTGCGCTCCGGGAAGGCGTCGGCCGCCAGCTCACGGTGGCTGGTGGGGATCACGAAGCGATCCTCATAGTTGGCGATCGCCAGATAGCGGTACATATCCTCTACCTGCGCCACGCTCAGACCGACCTCTTCGATGGCGCGCGTATCAGTCACGCCCTCAACCGTCTGCGAGCGCTTGTAGTGGCGCATCGCCATCATACGCTTGAGCGCGCGCAGCACCGGCGCGGTGTCGCCCGCGGTCAGCAGGTTCGCCAGGTACTGCACCGGAATGCGTAACGATTCTACCGCCGGCAGCACGCCGTCGCTTTTCGGCAGCTGACCCGCGTCCGCCACCGACTGAATCGGCGACAGCGGCGGCACATACCAGACCATCGGCAGCGTGCGGTATTCGGGATGCAGCGGCAGCGCCAGCTTCCAGTCCATCGCCAGCTTCCATACCGGCGATTTCTGCGCCGCCTCCAGCACGTTCTCCGGGATGCCCTGCGCCAGCGCTTCGGCAATGACGACCGGATCGTTGGGGTCAAGAAACACCTCCAGCTGTCGTTCGTAGAGGTCGGTTTCATGCTCGGTGCTGGCGGCATCGGCGATGCGGTCGGCGTCATACAGCACCACGCCGAGATAGCGAATGCGCCCGACGCAGGTTTCCGAACAGACGGTCGGCATGCCCGATTCGATACGCGGATAGCAGAAAATGCACTTCTCCGACTTGCCGCTTTTCCAGTTGAAGTAGATTTTTTTGTAGGGGCAGCCGCTGATGCAGAGGCGCCAGCCGCGGCACTTATCCTGATCGATCAGTACGATGCCATCCTCTTCGCGCTTGTAGATGGCGCCGCTGGGACAGGTCGCCACGCAGCTGGGGTTAAGGCAGTGCTCGCACAGGCGCGGCAGGTACATCATAAAGGTGTTTTCAAACTGGCCGTACATCTCCTTCTGCATGGCGACAAAGTTGCTGTCCTGCGAGCGCAGGCTGAATTCGCCGCCCAGAATCTCCTCCCAGTTCGGGCCCCACTCAATCTTTTTCATGCGCTGACCGCTGATCAGCGAGCGCGGACGCGCGGTCGGCTGATATTTACCCTCCGGCGCGTTATGCAGGTGCTGATAGTCGAAGCTGAACGGCTCGTAATAGTCATCGATGCCCGGCACTTCGGGGTTGGCGAAGATTTTCGCCATGACGCCCGCCTTGCCGCCCAGCCGCGGCTCCAGCTTGCCGTTGATTTTCCTGATCCAGCCGCCTTTCCACTTCTCCTGATCTTCCCAGGCTTTCGGGTAGCCGATGCCCGGCTTGGTCTCGACGTTGTTGAACCAGGCATACTCCATCCCTTCGCGCCCGGTCCAGACGTTTTTACAGGTAATGGAACAGGTGTGGCAGCCGATGCATTTGTCGAGATTCATCACCATTCCGACCTGTGAACGTATTCTCATTTTCTCTCCCCCTGCACCTGATCCTGACCTTCGCCATCCAGCCAGTTAATGTTTTTCATCTTGCGGATCATAATGTACTCGTCGCGGTTGGAGCCTACGGTGCCGTAATAGTTAAAGCTGTAGGCGAGATGGGCATAGCCGCCGATCATGTGGGTCGGTTTCGGGCAGATGCGGGTCACGGAGTTATGAAAACCGCCGCGGATGCCGGTCACTTCGGAGCCGGGGATATTGGTGATGCGCTCCTGGGCGTGATACATCATGGTCGAACCCGGCTTGACGCGCTGGCTCACCACCGCGCGGCAGGTCAGCGCGCCGTTGGCGTTGAACACCTCGACCCAGTCGTTGTCTTTGATCTCCAGCTCACGCGCGTCATCCTCGCTCATCCAGATAATCGGCCCGCCGCGCGACATGGTCAGCATCAGCAGGTTTTCGCTGTAGGTGGAATGAATGCCCCATTTCTGATGCGGCGTCAGGAAGTTCAGCGCTTTCTCCGGGTAGCCGTTCGACGGAATATGTTGCAGCTGCGTCACGCTGCGGGTATCGATCGGCGGACGATAGGCGACCAGGCTTTCGCCGAAGGCGCGCATCCACGGGTGATCCTGATAGAGCTGCTGGCGACCGGACAGGGTACGCCACGGGATCAGCTCATGCACGTTGGTGTAGCTGGAGTTATAGGAGACATGCTCATCCTCCAGCCCGGACCAGGTGGGGCTGGAGATGATTTTGCGCGGCTGCGCCTGAATATCGCGGAAGCGGATCTTTTCCTCCTCCTTGCGCCGCGCCAGATGGGTATGCTCGCGGCCGGTGATCTCGCCCAGCGCTTCCCAGGCCTTCACCGCCACCTTGCCGTTGGTCTCCGGCGCCAGCGTCAGGATCATCTCCGCCGCGTCGATGGCGCTGTTGATCATCGGCTGACCTTTCGCCGGGCCGTCCGGCTTGACGTAGTTCAGCTGGCGCAGCAGTTCCACTTCGTTCGCCGTCTCCCAGTTGATCCCTTTGCCGCCGTTGCCGATTTTCTCCAGCAGCGGGCCGACAGAGGTAAAGCGATCCCAGGTAGCGGGATAGTCGCGCTCAACGACAATAATATTCGGCGCAGTTTTACCGGGGATCAGGTCGCACTCGCCTTTATGCCACTCTTTAATTTCATAGGGCTGCGCCAGTTCTGCGGGCGAATCGTGCTGAATCGGCTGCAACACCACGTCGGTTTCCTGTCCGAGATGGCCGACGCAAAGCGTGGAGAAAGTTTTGGCGATATCCTTGTAAATCTCCCAGTCGGTGCGTGATTCCCAGACCGGATCGACCGCAGCGGAGAGCGGATGAATAAACGGATGCATATCCGTGGTGTTCATATCATCCTTCTCATACCAGGAGGCGGTCGGCAGCACCACGTCGGAGAAGAGACAGGTGGTGGACATGCGGAAATCGAGCGTCACCAGCAGATCGAGCTTGCCCTCCAGCGCTTTCGTCTGCCACTCCACCTCTTCCGGGATAGCGTCGCCCTTGCCGACGCACTCTTCCCCCTGAATGCCGCTGTCGGTGCCGAGCAGGTATTTCAGCAGGTATTCATGGCCTTTGCCCGACGATCCGAGCAGATTGGAGCGCCAGATAAACAGGTTGCGCGGATGGTTATTGCCATCGTCCGGCTGCTCGCAGGCGAAGCGCAGCCTGCCGCTTTTCAGCGCCTCTACCGTATAGTCCACCGGCGACTGGCCCAGCAGCTTCGCCTGCGCGGCGATGCGTAGCGGATTGGTATTCAGCTGCGGCGCCGACGGCAGCCAGCCCATGCGCTCGGCGCGCACGTTGAAATCGATCAGCTGGCCGCTGAAGCGCTCCTTCTGCGCAATCGGCGACAGCAGCTCGCTGATGCTCAGCTTTTCAAAGCGCCACTGGCTGGCGTGAGCGTAAAAATAAGAGGTGCTGTTCATCTGGCGCGGCGGACGGTTCCAGTCGAGCGCGAACGCCAGCGGCATCCAGCCGGTCTGCGGGCGCAGCTTCTCCTGGCCGACATAGTGCGCCCAGCCGCCGCCGGTCTGCCCGACGCAGCCGCAGAACACCAGCATATTGATCAGGCCACGGTAGTTCATATCCATGTGATACCAGTGGTTGAGACCGGCGCCGACGATAATCATCGAGCGTCCGCGCGTTTTGTGGGCAGTCTCGGCGAACTCGCGCGCGATAGTCTCCAGATGCTGACGCGGCACGCCGCTGATCTGCTCCGCCCAGGCGGGCGTATAGGCTTTTACGTCGTCATAGCTCTGCGCGCAGTTGGCGTCGTCCAGTCCGCGATCCAGCCCATAGTTGGCCAGCAGCAGATCGTAGACCGTCACCACGCGGCCCGCCGTGCCGTCCGCCAGGGTGATATGTTTCACCGGCAGCTGATGCAGCAGGATCGGGTCCTGTTTCACATGGCGGAAGTTAGGGCTTTCATTGCCGCCGTAATAGGGAAACGCCACCGGCGCCACGTCGTCGCGGTGGTCAATCAGGCTGAGACGCAGCGTTACCTCCTGGCCCGCCGCCAGCGGTTCCAGGTTCCATTTGCCCTTTTCGCCCCAGCGGAAACCGGCGGAGCCGTTCGGCGCCACCAGGTCGCCGGTTTCGCTGAAGGCGACGGTTTTCCATTCCGGGTTGTTGGTTTCGCCCAGCCCGTCGGCGAGATCGGCGGCGCGCAGCAGGCGGCCGGAAGTGTAGTAGCCCGCCTCGTTCTCCTCCAGCAGCACCAGCATCGGCATATCGGTATAGCGTCGCGCGTAGCTGAGGAAGTAGTCGCTGGGATTGTTAAGATGAAACTCTTTCAGAATAACGTGGCCCATCGCCATCGCCAGCGCGCTGTCGGTGCCCTGCTTCGGCGACAGCCACTGGTCGCACAGCTTGGCCACTTCCGAATAGTCGGGGCTGATGGCGATGGTTTTGGTGCCTTTATAGCGCACCTCGGTAAAGAAATGGGCGTCGGGGGTGCGCGTCTGCGGCACGTTGGAGCCCCAGGCGATGATATAGCTGGAGTTGTACCAGTCGGCGGACTCCGGTACGTCGGTCTGTTCGCCCCAGGTCATCGGCGACGCGGGCGGCAAATCGCAGTACCAGTCGTAAAAACTCAGGCTGGTGGCGCCGATCAACGACAGATAGCGCGTGCCGGCAGCGTAAGAGATCAACGACATCGCCGGGATCGGCGAAAAGCCCGCCACGCGATCCGGCCCGCACGTTTTAATTGTCCAGATGTTGGCGGCCGCGATCAGGGTGTTTAGCTCGCGCCAGTCGGAGCGGATAAAACCGCCGTGGCCGCGCGCCTCTTTATAGCTGCGGCTTTTTACCGGGTCAGTGACGATCGAGCCCCAGGCGTCGACCGGATCGCTGTGCTGCGCCAGCGCCTCGCGCCACAGTTCTACCAGACGTTTGCGCACCAGCGGGTACTTCAGACGGTTGGCGCTGTAGATATACCAGGAGTAGCTGGCGCCGCGCGGACAGCCGCGCGGTTCATGATTGGGCAGGTCGGGACGGGTGCGCGGATAGTCGGTCTGCTGCGTCTCCCAGGTGACAAGGCCGTTTTTAACGTAAATCTTCCAGCTGCATGAACCGGTACAGTTAACGCCGTGCGTCGAACGCACAATCTTATCGAACTGCCAACGCTGACGATAGCTGTCCTCCCAGTCGCGGTTGCTGTTCATCAGCTGACCGTGACCGTCGGAGAACGTGTCGCTTTTTTGCCTAAAATAACGAAACTTGTCCACTAGCTTGCTCATTACCTGCTCCTTGCAGAGGGGGCACCCCTGCGGTTACATGGTTCATTGCATAGCCTGAAAAACAGGCAGAAAGGGAACATCGCTGTGATTAGTTTTTAGAGGTGCGGCGACCGTAAACCAGCCAGGTCACCAGAATGCAAACGATATAAAACACCAGGAACACCTTCATCGCGCCGACCGGCGAGCCGGTCATCGCCAGCGAGGTGCCGAACGCTTTTGGAATAAAGAAGCCGCCGATAGCACCGATGGCGGAGATAAAGCCGAGCGCCGCCGCGGTTTCCGTCACCGCGATATGCTGCGCCTGCGCTTCCGTACCGCCCGCGGCCAGCACGCGTTTGCGCGTCAGGGTGCGAAAAATGACCGCGATCATCTGAAAGGTCGAGCCGCTGCCAAGACCGGCGGTTAAAAACAGCCCCATAAACACGGCGAAAAAGGCGATGAAGTTGCCCGTACCGTGGCCTGGCAGTGTGGAGAACAGCAGCAGCGTAAACAGCGCCATCAGGATGAAGTTGATCAGCGTAACGCGGATGCCGCCGAGCTTATCGGAGACGATGCCGCCCACCGAGCGCGCCAGCGCGCCGAGAAAGGGTCCGAAAAAGGCGAGCCGCAGAATATCAACGGAAGGAAACTGCGTTTTCGCCAACATGGCGAAGCCGGCGGAAAAGCCGATAAAGGAGCCGAAGGTCGCCAGATAGAGCAGGCTCAGCAGCCACATATGGCCGCGCTTCAACACCACAAGCTGTTCGCGCAGCGACGCCTGCGCGCCCGCCAGCGTATCCATGCAGAACCAGGCGGTCGCAACCGCTATCGCCAACAGCGGCACCCAAATCCAGGCGGCGTTCGCCAGCCACAGCGCGCCGCCGTCCGCCTGGTCGACGCCATGCACGCCGAGAAAGGCGAACAGCGGCAGCGTAATCACTACCGGCGTTACCAGCTGCATCACGCTGACGCCGAGATTGCCCAGCCCGCCGTTAATGCCCAGCGCGCTGCCCTGCCGCGCCTTGGGGAAAAAGAAGCTGATATTGCCCATGCTGGAGGCGAAGTTCGCGCCGGCGAAGCCGCACAGCAGGGAGATAATGATAAACACGCTATAGGGCGTGGCGGTGTTCTGCACGGCGAAACCGAGCCAGACGCAGGGAATAATCAGGATGGCGGTGCTGATCACCGTCCATTGCCGTCCGCCGACCAGCGGCACGGCGAAAGAATACGGCACGCGCAGGATAGCGCCAGAAAGCGAAGGCAATGCAGTAAGAAGAAACAGCTGATCGGTGGTGAAATGAAAGCCGACTTTGTTGAGGTTTACCGCCACTGCGCTGAATAACATCCAGACGCAGAAGGCCAGCAGTAAGGCGAAAACCGAAACCCAGAGGTTACGTCGCGCGATCTTTTTTCCGGTCTGAGCCCAAAAACGTGGGTTTTCAGCGTCCCAGCCACGCAGAGAGGCGTGCGTGTTGCGTTGATCTAAAGCCATGTTCATATTCCCTGTCAAAATCAATGAAGGTGGAATGAAGCAAAGCGACAAATTCCCGTAAGCGTAGACGGGTTATTTAGAGGGATCAATAAACGCCAAGAAATAATAAAAAATGTTACAGTTAGATTGCGAAACAAAATAAATGCAGCAAAAACAGTCACTACCAGTAAAAAAGCAGCAATCACTTATTTACCTTGATAGCAATTAACGGCAAAGACCGTTAAGTTTGGAGGGATAAAGGTCCGTTTTTGTGATCGCTGCCACGCGCCAGCGCATGTTCTCATGGCCATGCGCCATGACCACTTCGGTTTAACATCGCCGCGCCTCTTTCAGTATGCTTTTCCACTGGATAACTTACTGCGGCGCCGCCGCTTAACCTTAAGGTGCATTATGTCCTGTTTTCAGCCCGTCGCGCTTAACCATGCCAGCCGCCTGCTCAATCACGGCCCTACGGTCTTGATTACCAGCGCCGACGCCGCTTCCGGCCGTCGCAACGTGATGGCCGCCGCCT